>VGJA01000111.1 GCA_016867655.1 Candidatus Altarchaeales archaeon
GCAGGAGTCTGCAGTTCCAGAGACAATTTTGCAAAAGCCATAGGTTGCGGTAAAGACGACTTGATTCCCAGGATTGCTGACGCGATTGCGAACCCCAGCAAGCCAAAGATTGTGCAGAAGGCAGTCTGTCAGGAGGAGGTCATAAAGGATGTTGACTTAAGCAAGATTCCAATACTCACTCACGCTACAACAGACTTGGGAGCGTATATAACCTCGGGCGTTTACTCCAGCGCAGACAAAAACTGCAGGCTGAATGCAAGTATACACAGAGCAAGCCCGATATCCAAAAACAAGTTGGTTGCCAGGATATGCCATAGGGACTTGCACAAAAACATGGTTGAAGCTGGCGGTAAAATGCCTGTGGCGATTGCCATCGGACTTGACCCAGTGGTTAACTTGGTTGGCGCAGTTTCAGCTAAAGACGTCAACGAATACGAGATTGCAAACACTTTGAAGCCTTTTGAGATGGTGAAATGCAGGAACTCTGACTTGCTGGTTCCCGCTGAAGCTGAGATTATTCTTGAAGGTGTGATAGACATGAAGGAAACTCACAAGGAAGGCCCGTTTCCGGACATAACTGGAACAAGTGATGTCGTCAGAAACAGCGAACCGGTGATTACCATAGACTTGATTACGCAGAGGAAGAATGCAATCTATCAAGGACTTCTGCCAGCGTGCAATGAACACAGATTGATGATGGGCATGCCAAAGGAGCCCACAATTTTTATGGAAGTCAATAAAGTTTGCAAGTGCAGGAATGTTTTGCTGACTACAGGAGGTTGTTCTTGGTTCCATGCTGTAGTGCAGATTGCGAAAAAGAATCCTGACGACGGCGTTAAAGCTGCCGAGGCGGCTTTCAAAGGACACAGCAGTCTGAAGCACTGTGTTGTTGTTGACGAGGACATAAACATTTACGATCCGAATGATGTTGAGTGGGCTATTGCCACCAGAGTGCAGGCAGACAAGGCTGCTAGAATCTTCAAAGGCCCTGGAAGCTCTTTGGACTGCACTGCAGAATGCATTGAAGGCAGCGACAGGAGGGAGACTGCTAAAGTTGCCTTGGACGCGACTATTCCTTCAAACCTGCCTAGAGACAAGTTTTTGAAAGCCAATTTGGGGGTTTAAAGAAGTGGACTGGCTGGATTGGGAGCCTGTTTTGAAAAAGGAAGCGGCTTCTGCAATGGAGAAGGCGCCTAGTGTCTCTGAAGCTCATAAGCTGGATCATTTGGAGCGCGTTTGGAGCCGCTGCTTGAAATTGGGTATGAAGTTGAATGCTGACTTGAATGTTCTGATTGCAGCAGCTTTTTTGCACGACTTGGGCAGGCATTACAATCTAGACGTTCATGGAGAGAAGAGTGCAATGCTTGCCAGACCAATTCTTGAGAAAATAAAGTTTCCGAAAGAAAAAATCGGGAAAATCTTGGATTGCATCAGGTTTCACGACCACAGCACGCCTAAAAGCAAGCGCGAGTTGATTGAGGCGCAGATTCTCTATGACTCGGACAAGTTGGACGCCTTTGGTGCGGCGGGTGTTGCAAGGTGGATAACCTACTACTATGCGAAAGGGGAAGGCATTGACTGGATATTGGGCAGGCTGGAAAAAAGGTATCTTGGACTGCATTTGAAGGAAAGCAAGGAACTGGCCGAAGAAAGTTACCGCTATGCGGTAAGTTTTTTCAAGAAGCTTAGAGAGGACTTGAAGGCAGAGTGAAGGCTGTTATTTTCGACATGGACGGAGTCTTGATTGATTCCTTTGTAAACCACTGGAAGGGATACGACGCTGTGATGAAAAAACGCTTCGGCTTTAATGTTGGAAAAAAGGAATTCCTCAAGTTGTTTGGAGGCGACCCAAGGGACATAACAAGAAAGCTGCTTGAAAACCACGTCATAACGGGCAGACAGGATATAGAGGGAATCTATGATGAAAAGAAAAAAGTGTATGAAAGGTATTGCAGGCAAGGGATTGTGGTTTTTCCGGGAGTTTTTGAAACGCTTGATGGGCTGAAAGGGAGGGGGGCTAAGATTGCCCTAGCTTCCAGCAGCTCGAAAGAGACTGTAGAGTCAATGATGAAGGCCACGAAATTGGGGGTAAAGTTTGACGCTGTTGTCGGCTTGGAAGACGTTGAGAAGGGAAAGCCGAACCCCGACTTGTTTCTGAAGGCTGCCGAAAGACTTAAAGTAAGGCCGGAAGACTGTTGGGTTGTGGAAGACTCCCTGCCTGGAGTGGAGGCAGGCAAAAAAGCAGGCATGAAAGTCATAGGCGTGCAGACTGGCTTTAGAACGAGAGTGGAGCTGGAAAAGGCTGGAGCAGACTTGGTTGTAGAAAACCTGGAAAACCTAAAGCTGGAGGATTTAAAGACAACAAATGAGTAAGAGATAAGTGAAATGGCCAAAGAGGTTTCAAAAGATGCTTTAAGGAGAGGCATGCAGGCTGTCAGGCAGGCCACGCCAGAGGAGGTTAAGGATGCATTGCATCTCAACCTGCCTGAAGTCAGGAGCATGCGTGTTATGAATTCTAGAGAGGTTGAAAAACTGGGAATTGGCGTTGAAGGCAGGCTTCTGGTTGAAAGCGTTGAAGGTATGGCAGACAGCTTGGATAAATTAGGCAAAAGAATTGAAGAAAAAGCCCAAGAAATTGCAGGCCAGAAGGGGAGAGCATACAGAGAGGGGGCAATACACCTTGGGGTGACGGAAATCGGCATTAATGCAATCAAAGACGGCATGAAGTATTCTGGCGACCCGATTTTCGTCGGCTGGAAGCTGGGTCCAGAAGTGTGCGAGTTCACGGTCATCGACTCTGGGAGAGAAGACTTTGAGCCATTGAGATATGCAGACATGCCGTTGATGCAGTATATAGAACTGCCGGACATAGCTCCTGGGAGAGGGCACATGGGAATAAAAATCCTGGTGGGAAGCAGAGCTCCAGGAGAGGAGACTGAAGGCCTTTTAAGAAAGGAAGACATACAGTGGATTGCAATAAGAAACGAAAGGGGGGAGAGGATTGGCACAAAAGTGGAGTTTAAGGTCAGGTCGGAAGAGAAGGCATGAGCTGACAGTGACTGATGGGTTGAGATTTAAAAGTATCTAAGACTAAACTTTAGAGAGGTTAGAATGCATTTAACCAGAGAGGAGGAGAAGATTCTTGATGGAGAACAGGGGAATGCCGCAGCCAAGTCGATGAAGATTCTTGTCGCTTTGGGAGAGATTTACAAGGCTGAAAGTTTGATTCCTGTGGGGAGCGTGCAGATTGCCGGTGTTAGTTATGATAATCTTGGAGATGCCGGCTTGGAATACTTGGCCGAACTTGCAGTGGACGGCCGTTCTAAAGTGTTGACGACTTTGAATCCTGCTGGAATGGACATGCGCGACTGGAAAAAACTAGGGATAAGCGATGAATTCGCTGTAAAGCAAAAGCTGGTTGTTGAAGCCTTTGCCCGGATGGGTGTTGTCACGACGTGCACTTGCACGCCATACTTGATTGGAAACCTGCCTGCTTTTGGAGAACACGTCGCCTGGGCTGAGTCGTCTGCAGTCACTTTCGTGAATTCTGTGGTCGGAGCTAGGAGTAATAGAGAAGGCGGGCCCAGCGCGATTGCATCATCAATCATTGGGAAAACTCCTGCATATGGCTTGCACTTGGATGAGAATAGGAAGCCGCAATTCCACGTTGAAGTGAAGGCTAAAGTAGAGTCTCTGGCAGACTGGGGCGCATTGGGATATGCCATAGGAAAGGTTTCAAACATGAGAGTTCCTTACATAACAGGCTTGAAGAAAACTTCGATAGACAATTTGAAAAGTTTCGGCGCTTCAATCATAACCTACGGCAGTTCGCCTTTATACCACATGGAAGGCATAACTCCAGAAGCTTCATCACACAAGCCTTCAGGAGAGAAGATAATTATAGGAGAGGAAGAATTGAATGCAGCATACAAGTTTCTGAACGACGAGGCGAATGAAGTAG
>VGJA01000112.1 GCA_016867655.1 Candidatus Altarchaeales archaeon
TTGGCATTGATTGCCTGCCTGAAGTAGTTTTCCAGAAGTATTTTGGCTTTGCCGGCTTCTTCCCTGCCTTTGTATTTCACGCAAGCCTTGAAGTAAGGTCCAAGGAGCCATGGCCAGACTGTGCCGTTGTGGTATGATAATTCTCTTTCCTGAACTCCTCCAATATACTTTCCTTTATACCTGCTGTCCTTGGGGCTTAAAGTTCGCAAGCCCATTGGAGTTAATAGCAATTCCTCAGTCTTCTGTAATATCGACAGCCCGTGTTCTTTGGGAACGCAGTTGTAGTCCAGTGAAAGCGCGATAATTTGGTTTGGCCTGAAAGAGTCATCCTTCCCTGAATCTCTCAAGAAACTGCCGTTCCAATACTCGGCCATGAAATGGGATTCAAACCTCCGAATCCATCTTTCAGCATCCAAGTCCAGTTCAAGGTCAAACTGCCTGGACATTTTTACAGCAGATTTTACTGCGTTATACCATAAGGCTTGGACTTCAACAGCGCTGTCCCTGCTTAAAGAATCCATCCAAGTGCCGTTTGAATGCGGAATCAGACCGTCATTTTCCATGCTCCCGTAATACCGCAGTATTTCAAACACTTCTTTCCAGTGTTTTTCCAGGAAAGGTTTTCCAGCCTTCAATCCTGAATACTTCAAATACTCTTTGATTCTGTCAACCAGCCAGAGGGTTGAGTCGAAATCCCGGTAAACAGGCTCACCGCTTTCAGACTCAGTCATAATCCTGCCTTCCCTGACTTTAGCCAAAAAATGCTCTAAAACCGCCTTAGAGTCTTCAAGCCTGCCTTGAACTAAAGTCAATCCGGGCAGAGAAATCATCGCGTCCCTGCCCCACTCTCCAAACCAATGGTAGCCGGCTATGACAGTCTTTTCACCGCTGGTGTTCACTAGAAAAGAACGTGCAGAAGCCAGCACAGCATCCAAAACATCGTAGTCATACACGCTAGCAGGATTTAAGAGGTCTATCTTGCGTTCATCAAGGATGACTGTAACACTGTATGACTTGACTTCAAAAGGCCTCACGCTTGCGTTGATTTTGAACGGAACAAAAGAATCCTCAACCGCCTCATAGCCCCGCTCAGCCTCCCTGCGGTAGAAGATGTTCTTCATCCAAAAGCCCGCTGGACTGAGACTGCATTCAGGCAGGCTGAAGAAAAGCTTGTGATTGCCTGCTTGGACTGAATTTCCTTCAACCTTGAATTCCTTCTGCCCCTCATGCAGCAATTCATGCATGCTCCGCCATGAAACATGCGGGGTTATCTCATGCTTCAGCGGGGAACTGGTTTTGTTTGAAATTTTGTATGAGAGCAGGACTGCATTCTTGAAGTTAGGCACTACGTTCGGTTCTCGGTTTTCGGTTCTCGGTTCTCGGTTTTCGGTTCTCGGTTCTCGGTTTTCGGTTCTCGGTTCTCGGTTTTCGGTTTTCTGAGAACTGGAGACCGGAAACTGTCCCCTCGGGGGATCTCCATAAGGGGGAAAACTGAAGTTAGGCACTACAATGACTTTCTCTAATACAAATTCAGGCGTCTCATACACAAAACAAACTTCATTCAAACCCCTCTTAAAGCAAGACAAATTTTCAAACCCTGGGGAAACCATGGTGCCTCCAGCAAATTCAATGCAATTCAAACCAAACTTCCTGCCAGAAACCTCAACAGAATCCTCCATCTTCTGCAAGCAGACAAACCTCTCCAGATTCCCAATTGAAGAAACCAGAAGCCCGTGGTACTTCCGAGTATTACACTCCAAAATAGTGGAGGAAGAATAACCGCCGATGCCATTAGTTAGAAGCCATTCTAAGCCCAAACTCCTGTCAAAACCAAGCTTGCAAGGCTCAACGCGCATCTTAGAGCATATGCTAAAGTATATATACTTATAGTATCAATAGAAAAAATAGGAGTGAAAATGACGCTACTCCAACAGCACCTCAAATACCTGAAGATACTGCTGGCCTGCCTACTGCTGGCAAGCCTGGCGTTGGTGGAAACGTCGCTGTTCTTAACTTCCATTGTGCTTCTAGTAATACTTTGGATTGCCATATCGCCCAGCGGCAACATCGTAGTCAAAAAAATCAGATACAACAAAGACACAAAAAAGTTTGAAGTCTATGTTGAAAATACTGGCATACGGCCATTATGGCTGAACTATTCCATACGCTCCGTCCAGCCTGCGCCAGTGGAACAGCAGGCTAAAGGCGAAGGCAATTTGGAATACATGAAGGGCGGCACAATGAATAGCCAGGAAAGTTATAACCTTCTTTCAGAAGACTTTTTTGGGAAGATAGTGAACCCTGGAGAATTGACGCTTTTGGAGTCCAGAAGCCTGGCCGAAGACGCAACTTGGAACCCGAAGCTAAACAACGCCGTCCAGTTTACAGCACTTTGCGGCGACCAGAAGTCAAGAAAACCGATGAGAATCAATGCAAAAATACCTCTTGAAGTCTGCGGAACGCACCCCTACTTGAGAGACATTGGAGTGGAGCGCGAGTTCATTCTGACCAAGGCGGATGGGGCGGCTGTTGCGAGAGCAAATTCTCTGAAAGACCTGGCCTTGAGGATGTCTGAAAACCCAGATTGTTTTCTGTTACATTGGAGTAGAGGCGACATACAAAAATGGGTTAAAGAAGCCATAGGGGATGTTGAGTTTGCAGACAAACTTTCTGAAGCCAATGTGGGCGAGAAGAAACTTCTGGAAAACTTCGAGAAGATGGTGAAAAAGAGGGTTGTGGAACTGAACTACAGCGATTTTTCAGGCAAACATCCACTGCTAAACGACGTTGAAGAAGAGCACGCCTTCTGCGTGAAGCTGGACGACAACCGTGTTGTCGGCGTGGCCGCAAGCCTGCAGTCGCTATATGACGTGTTGAAGACCACTCCAATAGAGGCCTTTGGATTCCATCTGGCGAGAACCAACGACTTCGCAAAGTGGGCGAATGTTGTGTTGGGGGATTTAGAGCTGTCTGGAAGGCTAAGCCATGTGGACCCGTCAAACCTGGACTACGCCAAACTAAGCGTTCTGGAAATACTCTCGCAGAGAATCCGCGAGCTAGGCGGATAAAGAACTTGCGGTATTCTTGAATGATTTGCACCACAATACGCAGTCTGCCTGCCTGTCTTCTGATTTGCTTTTAAGTTAGTTTATTCAATTAACTAAAACTATGACTTCAGTTTGTTTTTACTTCCAGATACATCAGCCGTTTAGGTTGAACTGGTTTTGGCCTGAGAACGCTAAGAACTGGCAGGGCCGTCTGGAAGACCTCTACTTTGACCAGCCTTTGAACGAATTCACCTTCAAAAAAGTCTCTGGAAAATGCTACCACAAGGCCAGCGACATAATTTTAAGCCAGATAGACCGGTTCAAAAAAGACGACAGGAAGTTCAAGGTGAGCTTTTCGTTGTCTGGAACGTTCCTGGAACAGTGCGAAATGTGGGACAAAAGCCTGCTGGAAAAATTCAAGCAGATGTCTGAATCAAAGTGCGTTGAATTTTTGTGCGAAACCTACTATCACTCTCTGGCAAGTTTGATGGAAGACAGAACGGAATTTATAGAGCAAGTGAGAAAGCACCAGCAGGCCATCAAGGATTTGCTTGGACAAACCCCAAAAGTCTTTAGAAACACTGAACTATTATACCACAACGAAATAGCCAGAGAAGTGGAAAACATGGGCTTCAAGGCCATTATGACCGAAGGAATTGAAAGAATTCTGGAAGGCTGGAAGAGCCCCAACTTCATATACAAGAGGAAAGACGGCAACATCAAAGTCCTTTTGAGAAATTACCGGCTTTCAGACGACATCGGCTACCGCTTTTCATCCAAATGGTGGTCTGAATACCCCCTCACAGCAGACAAATACGCTGCATGGCTTTCAGCCAGCCCTGGGACAACAGTAAACGTTTTCATAGACTACGAG
>VGJA01000113.1 GCA_016867655.1 Candidatus Altarchaeales archaeon
TAAGTGTTTTTACCTATGTTTTTTTCCTTGTTTTTCAGCTAGCGCGTTCGGCATTTATATTCCTGTAAATGACATATTTTTATATGTTCACGAGGTATAGTTTTTTGCGTCTTTTTTTGGTTTTTTTGTTTTTGTGCAATTTGGTGGCTGTGGCTGATGGAGCGATTGACATTCCGGCTAGTGTGAAGAAAGTAGTGCGTCCGGTACTCTGCGACATCTATGGTGGCTTTCGAGATATTGCCACCGGCGTTGCGGCTGTGGTCATGGTCATTGCTGGCGTGAAGTGGACTGCTTCTGAGAATGACCCTGGGGCGAGGAAAGCAGCGAAGGATGCTATGATTCATGCTATTGTTGGTCTTTTGCTGTTGAATGTTATAGATGTGGTTATAAACATGGCGGCGGGTATTAAACCGGGCGAAAAGGCCATGTGCGAACCGTAGTTAAACCGCCACCTGGTAAATGAAAAGGAGGCGGCAACCTCCCCCTTATCTCTCCAGACTTTGGTTGGGCTGTTTCTGGGAATGACTTTGTTTTCTTCTTTTGTTTTTCTGGCTGTTGGAGATTTACCCCTTAAGTCTTTTTTTTGGCGGACTCTGGGAGTAGTTTCCATGTTTTAGGGGCAAGCGGGTTTTTAGTAGCAAAGCTCTGTTGTGTGCGGTATTTATATTCGTGTAAATGACATATTTTTATATGTTCACGAGGTATGATTTTTTTCGTCTTTTTTTGGTTTTCCTGTTGTTGTCCCATTTTTTGGCTTCGGTTAATGCGGCAGACCCCGGATTTCAAGTAAAAGTGAGTGAGCGTCTATCCCAAGTCCTCTGCGGCTTCTACAGCGCCATAAAGGATGTCGCAACAGGGATTGCTGCCGTGGTTATGGTCATTGCGGCCGTGAAGTGGACTGCTTCTGAGAACGACCCTGGCGCTAGGAAAGCCGCTAAGGATGCTATGATACATGCGATAATCGGTTTGATGCTTTTGAACTTGATAGATATGCTGATTGCAGTGGCCTATGGCACTGAGGTGAACAAGCTGTTGTGTCAGCCTCAGGCTGGTGCTAAAAACTAACTGGTGTATAAGCCAATCCACTCTGTCAAAAAGTTTGTTTTAAATAGTACGCTGGCTTATATTTAAAATGCTATGCACTCTAGCAATCCTCCTTCAGGCAGGGCCTGGATTTTAGCCTTGAGTTTCCTTTTTCTGGTTGTTGTGCTTTCGCAAACGGTTTCAGCCGACGCCTGGCAGAACATCAAAGACAAGATGAGCACGATTGTGTGCGGCTTCAAAAAGATTTTTGCCACAGTCGCCACAGGGGTTGCAGCCTTTACCATGGTGATAGCTGGAATACAGTGGGTTTCGTCTGAAGCCGACCCTGGGGCGAGAAAGAAGGCCAAAACCACTATGATACATGCGATGCTTGGTTTGATAATAATCTCGATAGCAAATGACATAGTCAATTTGATATTAAAATCCCCGTGCCCGTGATTGAAAAAATGGAAAGAAACAGGAAAATAATTCTGGCGGCTGGCTTGGTTGTCCTCTATGCGGCGTTGTCCGCCTCCGGAACAGTCAAAGAGATAGTGTCCCCTATGACGCAGACGATATGCATGATTTACGATGTGATGAAGAATATGGCCGGCGGCATGGCTGCGTTGGTGATAACCATTGCAGGCTTCAAGTGGGTTGGCTCTGCCGAAGACCCTGGGGCGAGAAAGCAGGCCAAGGACACGATAATACATGCAATCATTGGCATGCTGCTTATTTCGGTGGCGACAGACCTTGTCAAACTGATAACCGGCTCAGCTGGCTGTTAAAAGTCTGCTATGTTTTGCTGTAGTTTATGTCATAGATTCTGACATAGCCTCCGCTGAAGTCCCCAACCAGGCTGGAGTATTTGGATTTGAATGTTGTGAGGTTGCCTGTGAACAAACCTTGGTTCAAGTAGTTGGCGCAGTAAAACTTGTTTTTGTTTTCCTCCTGCAGGCACTCTGGGGCAGGAACATAGTCCACAAAATCCCCGAGATACAGCCGCGTCATCATGTAGTCGTTGAACTCTCCCGGAACGTAGATAAGTTGGTAGGTTTCCGAGCTGTGGAGCGTGTTGTTGGTGTCCCTCCACTGCATTCCAGTGTTTCCAAGAACATCCGGTCTTTTCAACCCGAGCGTCAGTATGTCGCTCAGAGGCTGGACTCCCAGTATTGAGGCAGGCCGGTCTTTAACCCACGTTTCCCATGGAATGTAGTACAGGTTTCCGGTTTCATCGCCGACTATGGCCTTTATGCTCTTGATGTCGTCTCCTATGATTTCGAACATTATTCCCGCTATCGGCCAGGGGCAGCCGAATATCAGCTGTTTCGCCAATATTGGTTTTCCTTCGCTGTCGGTTGTGACCTTCTGCTGGGTGCTTTGCTTCTCAAGGAACATGCATTGGGCGTAGTTCATGAAAGAGCCTTCAGTCTTGTTTTCAATGATGCCTGTTGCGATAAAGTGCAGCGCGCTTCCCTTCCCAATCATAGTCCAGTCTATCACCACATGCGTGAGGTTTATGCCAATCTCGCTATAGCGCTGGTTGTATCTCCTTAGGGTGTCCATCGCGTCTTCTTGGCTGCGTTTGAGCAGGAAAAACCTTGCAACGTCCTGTATCTCATAGTGGTCCGCCTGCAGGTTGTCTATCAAAACAGGGCGGTGCGAGATGGACGTAATCCAATGTCCATAGTCCCACCATGTTATCGCCGCCTCGCTTGGCTGCGTTTTTTCTGTAAGCCAGTCCAAGGCAGGCCTCCAGAAATACATTTCCTCTGTCATAGTCGTGTAGAGACTTCTCACCCCCACAAACTTTGGGTAGAGGTCTCCTGCAGCAAAAGGCAGGTAGAGCAGTGGAATCATCAGAATCAGTATGGCTGAAATAATCCTCATGCTGTTCAATTCTTCCTTCTTCAATACTGCGTAGAGTCCTATGGTGGCCCCCACCGCCGCTATTGGGGTGCTGGAGTTGAACAGAAGCTGCGATTTGTTGTAGACACCCCACATCATCGGCATGCTCCAGCATAGTATGAAGGCCGAGCCGAAGTTGTTTTTGTCAAAAGCCAGGTAGAGCAGTATCGGAATCATGCAGATGCCGTAGATTAATGCCAGTCCATACCTCAAATAGCCTTCGCTCAAAAACCCTTCTATGTCGCTGGCCATCGGGTTCTGCTCTGCAATGGTTTTTCCAACAACGTCCTGCACTTTGGCTCCTGTTATGCTGTCCCAGAATCTGTCGATTATCGATGCCGGGCCTATCAAGACTGCTGCTATTACGGCTGCTGCTATCACCACAGGGCCGATTGTTTTGATGTTACCTTCCAGCAGGCTGTCCAACTTGTCGAAGAAATTGCTTCCTTCTGTTTTTATTTCACCTTGTTTTCTCGCCCTGAAATACTCCAGAATGACTGACAGGGCTATTCCGCCTAGGAAAGACAGTGTCACAAAGTTTGTTTCGATTGAAGGCATTTTTATGTATTCTATCCCATGGCGGTGGAGGAAAACAACATCAAGCTTGCTTATCGCATACATAATCAACGCGTAAGGCGGCAGTCTTATGCAGTATTCGTTCTTCACGAAGCTGGTGACTGCATGTAATATCATCGACAGCCCCAGGACCAGGGTCACGTAGTCATAGCCGCCCCATGCGATGGCCAAAGCCAGAAGTGTGAAACCTCCAATCAGAGTGTAGCCAAGGCTCTTTTTCTTGAAGGATACAACAAAGAACATGAAGCTTGAAATAACGAGAAACATACCCATCATGTCGTCTTCGCAGTTTCCTGCAGCAGCTTTGGTCGCAAAGACAGGGCTCAGGAAAAGCATGAAAGCTCCGAGAATGC
>VGJA01000114.1 GCA_016867655.1 Candidatus Altarchaeales archaeon
GCCCTGGCTTCAGACTCCTAACTTCTTCAATGCGGATGTCCATAGTCAATACATTCACAAAAAAAACTAATATCCTATAAATAGGATTAGGAATATAAATGCGTTTTATGATTTCATGGTTTTCAGTTTTCCGTTCCCTGTTTCCAGTTTTCTGTTTCCTGGTTTTCTGTTTTCCCCTTTACGGGGATCTGTCTCATTCGGGGACATGCACCTAGCGGAGGTGCACCTTCGGGGACAGTTTCCTGTTCCCCGTTTTCGGTTTCCTTGGGTTTGGAGACAGAAGTTGGAATATAGAAGACTGAGAACCGAAGACCGAAAACTGAAAACCGAAGAATCAAAATCCCTTATTCTTTTAGGTATATCTCCAAAGTTATTCTGTTTTTTCTCACAACATCAACGTGCGGGTACATTAGGTTCAACTGTTCTTCGATCCGGTCCAAGATTCCGATTTTCGTCATCAAATTGTCCCACTCGTTTTCTTTGATGTAGTGTTCAACCGGTATGTCGTCTATTGTGTAGGTTCTTTTGCTGTAGGCTTCTACTGCAGCATTTTTTATTTTCTTTGAGTCTACTGGGTGGCCGAAGACTCTGAAGACCTGCCGTCCCACGTCCAGCGGCTTGGCTGGAGGCAGTTTTTTCAAAACCCTTTGCTCTAAAACAGGAACAACTGTAAGGGGTTCAGCAACGGCGGCTGGCTTTCTGACAGCCTTCTTGGAGATTTTCTTAGAAACCTTGGCGTGCTTTTTAGGCTTTCTGACAGCTTTCTTAAGTTTCTTAGAGACCTTCCTAGCCTTACCCTTACGTTTCACACCCCTCTTTGCCATCCCACTTATTTATATGGTTTAAGACCATAAAAAGTTGTTTAAAAAGAGCTGATGGCTTGGATGAACTGAGGGGGTGCATTTTTGGCTCTAGAGCGAAAGATGAAACTTCAGTACTTCCGATTAGTTAATGTCATCTGGGTGTAGGCTAGTAATATAGAAAGAATAAACCAGCTGGAAGTGACGTAATCGGAAGTACTGAACTTAGTCTTTTATCTTCTTTTTCGCAATGGATACCATGAACAAATTGAGGCTGGGTTTGCCTAAAGGCAGCTTGCAGGAGTCTACCTTCAGGATGTTTTTGAAGGCAGGATTTCACATAAACGTTTCCAGCAGGAGTTACCACCCCAGCATTGACGATTCTGAGGTTGAGCCTGTGTTGCTTCGCGCGCAGGAGATTCCAAGGTATGTTGAGTCTGGGATTCTTGATGCCGGGATAACTGGCTTTGACTGGGTTGTGGAGAACGGCGTTGAAAGCAAGGTAGTGGAGGTTGCAGAACTGTTGTATGCCAAACAGGGTTTGGGGAAAGTTAGGTGGGTCCTTGCGGTTCCGGAGGAAAGCAGGATAAAGGATGTGAAAGACTTGCAGGGGAAGAGCATTGCCACTGAAGTGGTGAATGTAACAAAAAATTATTTGAAGAAACATGGAGTTAAGGCGGATGTTGAATTCTCCTGGGGTGCGACTGAAGTAAAAGCTGGCGAACTGGTTGACGCCATTGTTGAAATCACTGAGACAGGGTCAAGCCTGAAGGCCAACAAGCTTAGGATTGTGGACACTATTCTAGAGTCCACCACAAAACTGATTGCAAACAAAAGGGCGTGGCAGGACAAATGGAAAAAACACAAGCTGGAGGAAATCTGCTTGCTGTTGAAGGGCGCCCTGGCTGCCGAAGAAAAAGTGGGCTTGAAGATGAACGTCAAACGCAGCAATCTAAGCAGGATACTGGAGATGCTCCCGGCGTTGAAGGAGCCCACAATATCCAATCTGACCAACCCAAATTGGGTTGCCTTGGAGATTGTGATAGACGAAAAAGTCGTCAGAGAACTCGTTCCAAAGCTTAAGAAAGCAGGAGCGCAGGGGATAATAGAATACCCGCTTAATAAAATAATACTGTAGTTTTCTGTTGTTCGGTTTTCAGTTTTCCGTTTCCAGTTTTCGGTTTCCTGTTCCCCGTTTCCCGGAGTTTTTCGAGAACCGAGAACCGCAAACTGAAAACCCGTGAAAACCTGAAAACCCGTGAAAACCTGTCCCGCAGGATCCCCCGAGGGGAAAAACCCGTGAAAACTCGGAAACCGGAGACCGAAAACTAAAGACTGGAGACCGAAGACTGAGGACTGAAAAACCTATTTTTTAAGATGACAATACTATAAACTAAGCGATGAAGCTAGTGAAGCATGTTCTTCTATTGTTTTTGGCATTTTTGCTCGCCCAAAATGTCTCCGCCTGGGGCAACAGAACTTACATGTATGCTTGCGACGAAGTGGTCAAGTATGTCTGGGGTTCTGAAGTTCTTGAAAGTTGCATATACAAACAAACTTTGGACTTCCAGAAAAACTTCTGCGACACAGTATTGTATGCAAACAATGAAGCCTACAAAGCATGCATTAATTTGGAGGGCATAATGCACCCTGCCTTGATGCCAAGTTTGCTTTTCAACGACCAGGAGAAGCACAGGGATTATTCTTCATGCCCTATAAACAATCCCATGGACTCTAGATACTTGTGCAGCAACGCCAGGGAAAACCCGGCTTTGGACAACGCCTTAATGTGGTTTGAAACCGCTGGAAAAGCCCAGGATGTTTGCACTAGAATCTATGAGTTCTGCATCGGCTCCAATTATCTGGCGGACTCTTACAACCCGTTGAACCATATAGTTTATGGTATAGATAAGGGAACCTGCCCTGAAGTGCTAAGCGAAAAGGTTGAAAACAGGATAATTGAAAACTCTCCGGCTGGGTGGGGGATAAACCAAGTTTGTGTTTTCAAATACACGCGGGAGATGTCCGGCCAGGGCGGTGGAAGCAGGTACTCGCAGCCTTTCTCAGTTTCAAACAAAACCTTTGCCTTATTGGTTGAAAACCTTGCTGTATATGCCAGCAATTTGTCTCAGATGCCTTATGCCAGTTCAACAACAACGACTGAAATAACCACTACAACAGAGGAAACAACCATTCCTACAACACTGCCGCCGACGACAGTTCCTCCAACCACGAGAACTACATCTACAACAATGCCAAAAGAATCAGGGGGTGTTGGATTTGGAGCAATATTGGTGTTGGTCTTGATTTTAGTTGCAGTTGGGTATTTTGCCTTAAAGCAGTCCGGCATTGCAAAAGAAGGCCCAAAATTGGGCAGAGCAGGTTTTAGGGGCGGAGTAAAACCTCTGGAAAGGCAAACTCTTAGAAGCCTACAGTCTGAAGAATCAATAGAAGGTATTATGCCTGAAGACAGAACCCGCTCCCGGCTGGGCAGCGTTGGAGCTAGAAAAGAGGGCGAGGAACAATAGAAGGTATTGTTGTGTTGTTAGGGTAAGATGGACAAAAAGTTTGTTGTCGTCATGGCAGTCCTGGCATTAATTGTGGTAGCCATTGTGTTAGCCATTGTGGCATTGTGGTATGGCTCAAGGATTCCGGAAGAGAGAGTCAAGTATGTCTGCCTGGACGGCAGGGTTGTGTACAGCATCGGCGAATGTGTAACAACAACGGAACCAACCACGACGACAGAGCCTGAGGAGATAGAATCCTCAACAACGACTACCAGAACCACTTTGTTAAGCCCGACAACCACATACTTTTGTGCTTCAAATTCAGACTGCGGTTCGGAAATCGTCAACAGCACTCCCTACTGCAAGGACAATTATGTGAAAGTTGACTTGTTGAAGCCAGCTTGCATCAACCCAAAGACTGTCGCGGCTATGTGCGGCTTCACTCCCACATCACTCACCGAGGTGATACAAGTCTGCAATGATTTGAGTGAATTCTGTCTAGATGGAAAGTGCGTGCCAAGAACTTGCGTCAACGGCAAGCGCGACTTAG
>VGJA01000115.1 GCA_016867655.1 Candidatus Altarchaeales archaeon
TGGCTCCACTGGCTTCAGCATTTCAGGTCTTGGCTCCACTGGCTTCAGCATTTCAATTCTTGATTTTTCTTTGACTGTGTGCGGGCTCCACCAGCTTCAGCATTTCTGGCTTCCGTCTTGGTTTGAGGGCGTGAAGACTGCCGAGTAGACTTTGGGCAGTGGCTTTTCCATGGGAATATATGGGTTGTTTTGTGTTAAATACTCTACTTCCTACTTCTTTAGAGTTTTTTAATGTGGAAGACAATATAATACTGGCAAATGGACAAAAAACTAGCCCTAAGCCTGCTGGCAGGCATAATACTGGGCGTAATAACAGGCGTTGAGACACTCCAGCATGCAGAAGCCAGAGCCTGCCCGCAGCCAACATGCTTGGAAGGAACGGAAGTAATCCCGATTTCAGACCGAGGCTACTTCCCGCAAGTCCATGAAATACTCCAAAATGCGGAAAGCTCCATACACATGGCCGTGTTTGAGTTGAAATACTATGAGAGTTATAAAAACAGCAGCGCAAACATTCTAGTGAACGATTTGATTGAAGCCAACAAAAGAGGAGTGGAAGTAAAAGTATTGGTAGACCAGTTCTCCGAGGAGAACAATGCATACAAAATACTAAAGGAAGCTGGAATAGAAATCAAAGAAGACTCTGAGAACGTAACAACCCACGCCAAGCTGGTGATAGTCGACGGAAAAATAGTCGTCCTGGGAAGCACAAACCTCTCGTTCTACGGCTTGGAAAAAAACAACGAAATAAACGTCATACTGATAAGCCAGCAGGCGGCGGAATACTACGAAAAATACTTCTGGAAGCTTTGGGGCGGGTGACTACCCTCTATACCTCTGGCTTCCCCTCCTGAAGAAATGACACCTGTTTGAGACATCCATCAGCAGATAGTTCCCTCCAGCAGGCTTTTTATAACGGGTGTCAACAGTATGCGGAGTATACCTGGTGAGAGAATATGTGGCCGCATTTTCGGCGTCAACCCAAGCGCTTCCATAATTCACCCTAACTCTAGAATGCTCTCTGTCTTCTGGATCAAACTCGTCGAAATGCCTCCTCAAAGTCCTAGTGGCGCCCTTGACTTGGTTCTCAAAACCCCTGTATCTGCCAACCCTGCCTTTGTCTGTGGCTCCAACGCCCAAAGCCCACTCCAAATCGCCTTTCCTCAAAGGCGCAGTCCTGCTCAACAACTGCCTCTCCACCTGCAGCTTAGCCAAAATCAACTCTGGATTAATCCTAAACGCCTTCGCGGCCTCGTAAACCATTGCGGCAGCAGTCTTGCCACCAGCATTCTTGTAGTCTGCCAGAGGACTTCTGTTGCCGTAAGGGGTCTTCTCAAAAAACTTTTGTATCTGCTCCACAGTCATCTGGTTGTGGAACTCAAACTCCTCGTCAGTCAGCAGTCTTCTGTAATTGCTGACCTTCTTTGGATTCTTCCTAATCCTGCGAAACCTCTCAACAAAAGCGGGCTGGACTACGGCAGACTGCACGACCGGAACATCAGACTTAACGCCAGCTGGACCACCAGCCTCAGCTTCAGCGGAAAAGCCGGCCACAACCAGAAGGCTCAATCCAACAAAAAGAGCAAGTCTTTCCCTCGCTTTCCTTCCAATAGAACGGCCACAAGGCAAGACCAAACAACCGGCTTCAGACTCTAGGGAACCAACCTCCACAGGCTCCGGAAGCTCGGGCGTCCCCTCAACCACCACCTTTGCTTCACGCCTCAAAGACATAGTACAATAATAGACTTCCTGCGTATTTTAATACCCTCTGCTCAGTACTACATATCATGACCAAGCAGAAGCCCAAGGTTGTTTCAAACTCAGATGAGCTGGCTAAACCTGATGATAAAGTGCCTCAGACAAAGTTTGTGGACTTGATAGAGTCTATAACCTTAGGAGAGACTGAAATATATCTCAGGCGTGCTGGAAATCGAGGAGACAAGAGGCTTTACGTCAGATTGCACTGCGATGAAAACACTGCAGCCGAAGCTGCATTAAGTTTCGTCAGAGAAGAGGGTGGAGAAGCCTTGATTGTCGAGGCGCAGCAATACAGGGCTGTGAACTTTGAATTTACATACGGTGGCGAGAAGAGAAAATACTATTTTGACGCCAACAGAATTTTCACTCCGGCCGGGCGGGACGCCACACTGTCGATAGCCAGGAGGAAAAATCCACAAACTGGTGTAGATGAAGCATTGGCGTGGCGGCTTGGCGAAAAAGAAGCAGTCATGCTTATACTCACAGGCTTTACCAAAACACTTTTAAATGCAATGGACCTCGACTCCAGAGAACTGGTGGTTGCAGTGCACAACAACCGCACCTACACACTAGACGAAGCTGCTAAGACAGCCAAACCAGGTTTCGTGCACAAAAACCCAGGAAGAAGTCTGAACGACTTTTTCTTGGTGACGCAGGAAAGCGACTTCGCACAGCTGAAGGCCATGGGCTTCAACGTGGTAATGCAAGACAATAAAAATGTAAAAGACGACGGCAGCCTGTCGGTATTCTGCAAAAACAAAAGATACATAAACATAGAAGCAGCCCACGACCATTCCAAACAACAGCTTGAAATGCTCCAAGCGCTGCAGGAATTAAAGTAGTTTCAGCCCGCTGGCTTCAAAGGGTTTCTGGCTATGTGCAATACTCTGTGAGGTTTCCCGCCGATGTTCATATGTTCCATAACGACGTTTATCCTCTCTTCAGCTTTCATTCTACCAAGCACGTCTGCCAGCGCTCTGGCGTGGTCAGGCTTGTTTTCAGCAAGCCATTCAAAATAGATGTCAAGCGCTTCCCCCTTGGTGTGGCTGCTTTTTTCAGCAGCCGGATAGCCCTCTCTTATTAGTTTCTGCTGATATTCAGTTGTCCTAGCAAGGCTTGTTATGCGCAATCTAACCCCCTTCGGATCCAAACCACGCTCCCCACACAGCTTCAAGTAACCATCCAATATGCCATCCCACAAAAGCTTAAGTTCCCTTGAGCCACGGCATTCTGGAGCAGTCACCTCATAGTATTCCGCCTGCCTCACTATCGCCTTAGTTTTTGGATTTTCCACAATCCTTGTTTCGTCTTTCGGCGGAAACCTTACAACCCTGCCTTCTCTTTCTGCGGCGTCAATATCCTCCCTGGCCTTAAAGTCCACGCTTCCAGCAGCCTCATGCCACTGTCTCTCCACCTCTGTTGCAGACATAATGTGCTTTAACTCCTCCTCAGGAACAAAAACACCTTCAGGCTTCTTGAAGAAGCCTCCCACTTCCACTTCACTCATTTTACCTTGTATTCAACTGCCGTGAAAACCGGCCCTTTAATCGAAATTTGTTTGTTTTTTGATAGTATGAATCTTCTGGCAGTGTCGTCTATGCTTATGTTGACTTCCCCAGGAGTTTTAGCCATCTTTATTTGAATAAGGCCTTCTTTCTGGCCTGCCTTAACTTGCTTTTCTACCTCGGCCGCAAAGTAGTTTGAGATGGAGTCTATGAAACCAAAGTCCAGCTTCAAGCCTTTTTTCATTACTTTCGAGACGTCTGACTTCAGTTTTGAGGTGTCTTTAGGCAGGCCGTAAACGCTGCCGTCATAAACGTAAACGTCGTTCAAGGCTGCAGGCCCTAAAAGAAACGTGTTGGCTTCTTTTTCAACGACATCCACTTTTATTTTTTTGCCTGCGAGCGTGCCTTCATAGGCGGTGTATGAGCAGGGCGACTTTACACTGCCATACTCTAGAGCGGTCTTCTTTAAGGCTTCAGCCAGCCTTTTGCCTTCACCGCTTCCAGGCTTCAGTTCAATTGAAACCCTTTCAGCCAATTCTTGGTCAGTCAAGTCGACAGCCTGATAGAACTGTGGATAAAGAAGCTCGCGAAC
>VGJA01000116.1 GCA_016867655.1 Candidatus Altarchaeales archaeon
AAGGCTGATATAGACTTGACTCCCTCAGATTTTATCAAAGGAGTTCCAGCCTCGATTACAATGCTGTCGCTCCTTGGAATCTGCTCCAAAATCTTGTGAGCCTGCTTTACAGACATAACATCAAGCGCAATCTGCAGGTAAGGCGGTCTCCACAATCGCGGGACGTTGAAGCCCATTATCGGATGAGTCGCCCTGTCTTTGTCAAACATGATTTTATCCCACTTCGGGTAATCAGTCAAAGCGCGCCTTAAAGCAAGCTTGGTGGCGCTGTAGTTGTACTGGTAAATCTTCCTGTAGTCAGTTGCCTTAGGGTGTATGAAAACGCTGACTATGACAACCCATTCTTCAATCTTGTTTTCAGGAATAAGGCCTTCTTCAACAGAGTCTGCAATGGCCTTTGAAACTCCGGCCTGCGCCGGGCCGAAAATCTTGCTGGCGTCGTCCATGTCAGCGATTGTGACCTTGGGCACGACCAAAGTGTAAGGCTTGCAAGGCAAATTCGGTCTTATCACTCCCAATATGGGTGTGTGTCCTTTAGACAAGTTTGCTATTCCGCCCGCGAAAGCTTGGCCGACGTGACCTTCCTTGTCGCCTACCATCAAGTCTATGTGCGCTACCTCGTTTCCTTTCCCAACCAGTGCTTCTCCAATCTTGTACATTTTAAACTACCTTCCCTTCAACAGAATTTTTTAGTGCGTCTATGGCAGCGAGCTTGCTGCCTGCCAAAAACATTATGGACGCTTTTCCTCCTGTACTTATGTGAGTTATTTTGTCTTCGACATTCAGGTTTCTCGCAGCTGCAACAGTGTCGCCGCCGCCGATTACTGTGAAGGCGTTTTTGCATTCAGCCATGGTGTTTATTATCTTTTCTGTCGCGATTGCAAATTTCGGCGTTTCATAGACTCCCAAAGCGCCGTTCGCGAAAATCGTGCCTGCTTTCTTCAGAATATCGACATACTTCTGGATTGTACTACTGCCAACGTCTTCTATCTTATAATCCATCGGAAGGTTGCTGACTGAAATCTCAACGCGCTCGCCATTCTTGTTCAAAGCAACATCTGCCGGTAAGACAATCCTGTCTTCATACTTGTCCAACAGTTCTTTAGCCATTGGAATCTGTTCTATGAATTTTTTACCTCTGATGATTTCTATCGAAGGTTCGCCTATCCTGTAGCCTTTTGCGGCTAAAAGAACGTTAGCCAGAAGGCCGCCTGTCAGTATCATGTCCACGTTGCTTGAAAGCGCCTTTTCAACTATCTTTATGGAGTCGTTGACCTTCGCCCCGCCCAACACGAACACAACCGGCTTTTTAGTGCTGGTGTGGACTTTAGAAAGGGAAGAAATCTCTTTTTCCATCAGCCTGCCTGCGCCTGAAGGAAGAGTTCTTGTGAAGCCGACCACAGTAGGCTGGCTTCTGTGAGCCGCTCCAAAGCAGTCGTTTATGAAAATGTCAATCAAAGGGGAAAGTTTTTTAACCACGAAAGTTGTGGCTTGAACGTCTGAAGGCCTTTCAGTTTCTTCTTCAGAGTAGAATCTCACGTTTTCCAGCAAGGATATCTCTCCGTCCTTCATCGCCTTGATTTTGTCTCTGGCATATTTGCCAAATATGTCTTCAATGTAGTCTACCTTGACTCCCAGTATTTCGCCCAAGTGTTTGGCGTGGTTTTCTGTTGTTGTGAACTCAGCTTCTCCGGAGCGCCCCTGGTGGGCCATTATGACTACTTTAGCTTTTTTTTGAGAAAGCTCGAGCAGAGTGTCTTTGTGAGACCTTAAGCGCCTGTCTTCAAGAAAACCTCCTGTCGCAGGGTCGATGGGAGTGTTGAAATCGCATCTCACAAGAACCGTTTTTCCTTCAAGCTTGAAGTCATCCAGAGTCTTGATTCCGTCTATCACACCCAATCACCATCAGGCTAACGTATTACTTATAAGAGACTTTAAATAAAAGCAGACGCGATATTTTAGATGAATTGCAATAGTAATACTTGAAGGAGATGGACGTCTTGAATGCGATTAAGTCAAGGAGGAGCGTGAGGGAGTTCACTGACGAAGATGTGTCAGACAAGCAAATAGAAAGCATTCTTGAAGCTGGCAGGTGGGCGCCTTCAGGCTTGAACAACCAGCCTTGGAAGTTTAAAGTAATCAGGGATTTGGAGTTGAAGAAAAAACTGGCTGAATGCACTCACTACGGAAAGACTTTAATGAATGCACCAGTTTCTATTGCAGTCTTCCTGGACAACAGCGGGGTTTACGACCGAACTAAAGACTTGCAGGCTATGGGGGCTTGCATTCAAAACATGCTTTTAGCAACACACGCTTCAGGTTTAGGCGCAGTCTGGTTGGGTGAAATACTCAAAAAAAGAAAGCAGGCAGAGAAAATACTGACTGTTCCTGAAGATTGCGAATTGATGGCAGTCATTGCGGTAGGCAAGCCGAAAAATGTGAAGAGCTCTTCTTCAAGGAAAAGCATGGAAGAACTCATGCTTTAACTGAATCATTGTTCCATTGCACTAACCGTGTTTTTAATTAAACCAGTGTTTTATATCTAAATCTAAAATGCAAGTAAGCCAGTTGGGCATCAGGGACGATTTCAAAAGCGTTCTCATTGAGGAAGGCATTAGCCATCTTTATCCTCCTCAGGAGGAGGCGGTTAAGGCAGGAATTCTTGAAGGCAAGAACATCATTTTGTGCACTCCAACGGCTTCAGGCAAGACTCTGGCTTCAGAGCTTGCGATGATAAAAGCTTTGGAACAGAAGGGGAAGGTGGTTTACATTGTTCCGTTGAAAGCTTTGGCTTATGAAAAGTATGTTGACTTCAAGAAATACGAGAAATTGGGTTTTAAGGTCATACTCGAGGTGGGAGATTTAGACTCAGGCAAGTATGCAGGCAAGCCGGATTTCGACATAATGGTTGCGACAGCAGAAAAATGTGATTCAATAATGCGCTCGCGAGTAGACTGGTTTACCGGCGTCAAGCTTCTTGTTTTTGACGAAATCCACTTGATTGCTTCAGACAGAGGTCCGGTATACGAGATTATCGCAGCGAAAATGCTTAAGCTATTGCCTGAAATACAGCTGATCGGCCTTTCAGCAACCATAGGAAATGCAGGCGAAATTGCCAGCTGGCTTAAGGCCGTGTTGGTTGAATGCCAGTGGAGGCCGGTGAAGCTTAGAGAGTGGGCTGTTGTTTCAAAGGGCATTGAGTCGATAAAAAAAGTGTTGAAGGAAAACATCTCCAAAGGCGGGCAGGTTTTGGTTTTCGTAAACTCCAGGAGAAGCGCAGAGTCTGTTGCTGAACAGCTTTCTGAAATGAAATTGAACAAGAGTGAGGAAGGCAGGCTGACAGCAATTTCAGGGGAAATCCTCTCGGCATTAAGCAATCCAACCAAACAATGCGCCAGACTTTCAGAATGCGTCAAAGGCGGGGTTGCGTTCCACCACGCCGGCTTGGTCAACAAACAGCGCATTTTGGTTGAAGACTCCTTCAAGGAAGGCTTGATTAAAGCCATTGTGGCAACCCCAACTCTTGCAGCTGGCGTCAACACGCCTACCCGAACCGTTGTCATACGAGACTTGCACCGTTTTGAAGACGACGGCATGCAGGAGATTCCAGTGTTAGAATATAAGCAAATGGCGGGTAGGGCAGGCCGGCCGAAATACGACAAAGAAGGCGACTCAATCGCTTTCGCGAAAAGCGAATCAGACGTTGACTACATACAGGAGCATTACATAAACGGCAGTGTGGAAGACATCCATTCCTTGCTTGGAGTGCAGCCTGTGCTGAGAATGCACATCCTCTCCTCAATAGCCTCAGAGTTCACCAAAACAAGGGAATCACTGATG
>VGJA01000117.1 GCA_016867655.1 Candidatus Altarchaeales archaeon
TTCCGAAAAACCGTCTTAGTGACAATGTACAAGTCTCTTGCAGGCGGCGAAGGGTATTTTCCAGTGGCAATTGCATTAATCATGTCCTGCTTCTCCAAGTAAAAGTTCTCGTCTTCATCAACCACTCCATTCTCGTTCAAGTCTATGGGAACCATCATCAAATCGCCTACTGGAAGCCCGGTGTTTGAGTCATAGGCGAAATTCAGATTGTTGAAGCCGATTCCGTTCTTGTCTTTGGAGACCGCTTCGGCAATCCCTGGGTCGCCGTAAATTCCAATACCCTTCAAATCCTCCTGCTTTACCCCCAAGTATTTAGCCCAGACTTCTCCTGCCCCGCAGGAGTCTGAACGAACGTAAACCATAATCTTGGTTGAAACCTCGCTGTTGCCGACAGCATCCCCCCACTTTGTCAGATTATTGTAAAGAAACATGTCTTTAAACTGGTTCTTCTTCAAGCCTTTTTCAGAAATCTCGTTAGCCACAGGATTGTTCTTGTTGACTGCAGGAATCACAGCATCTTTCACTACCTTAACTGCATAGGCGCCTTTCTGCACCTCGCTTGGGTCGATGTCCCTGGAAACCATGCCCATGTCAACCAAGCCGCTCAATGCGTCTGCCATGCCTTTTCCAGCTCCGCCAGCAGAGACGTCTACTCTCACGTCCGGGTTCAGTTTCTGGTATTCTTCAGCCCACTTGACCATCATCGGGTAAAGCGCCCAAGCGCCAGAAACCTTTATAGACTTCTGCTCTATCTCGGGACCTCTAAAGAAGTGGAAGAAAGCTAAAAGCAAAACCAAAGCCAGGACGAGGTAAAACAGTTTTTCCATACCTTAATCTATTGCAAGTCATGCTATATATCCTTGAGGCATTGGTGTTCCAAGATTGTACAACAAAAAGTTAATTGCGCAGGCTAAAAAATGGCGTAGTGGAGGGAAATCGCAGAAGCATGCTTTCAAAATGCCTTCAAAGGGGGAGGGCTTTTTAAGCCAGCTCAACAATAATAGTATTGCTATAACCTGCGTTGGGGGTGAATGTGAAATGGACGCAATACCGGACATTGGTTTTGCTGCGGGAGAAGTGTATTTCTGCGGAATAGACAAGCCGACAGACCTACTGTCCTTGAGGAAGAAGGTCAACAAAAAAGACGACATACTGCTG
Source organism: Candidatus Altarchaeales archaeon (assembly GCA_016867655.1). Lineage (GTDB taxonomy): Archaea > Altiarchaeota > Altiarchaeia > IMC4 > SCGC-AAA252-I15 > VGJA01. Next base: position 1,159 of record VGJA01000117.1, read on the forward strand.
ATGGCTTTGGGCTGGCTTGCCAGAGAGGGGAAGATTGAAATCACTTCAGACAAGGGCAAAGTCCTAGTAAGAAAAATAAATTAGGTTTTTTTTGGGATGAGGATTGGGTTTTTCACTTGGGAGACCAAGAACTCGGTGCCGGTTGGAGGCGTGGCTGAAGTAGTCACTTACTTATCGCAGGCTCTGGCCCAGCTTGGGCATGAAGTGCACGTGTTCACTCGGATAGGCCACGGACAGCCTGAGCATGAAGTGATAAATGGAGTGCATGAGCACCGCTGCATCTCTCCAGGCTGCAGTGACTTTATTGAATACATGGACCACGTCTGCGACTCAATGGTGTCGTGCTTCCACTATGCCGAGCAGAAGTATGGGAAGTTTGACGTCCTGCATGCTCACGACTGGCATGTTGTGAATGCGATGGCCAACATAAAGAAGAACAAGGGCTATGAGTTCGTCTGGACGTGCCATTCAACCGAATGGGGTAGGAATGGAAACAACAACTACGACAACTGGTTCAGCGGCAGAGTCCGCTACCGAGAGTGGCTTGGAGGCTATCTGTCTAAGGTCACCACAACAGTGTCCTATGCCATGAAGGACGAGTTGCACAACCAGTATCAGGTTCCAAGAGACAAGGTTGAGGTGTTGTACAACGGCGTGAACGCCTCTGAATTCAATGGAAAGATTGACCCGGGCAGGATTAAAGAAAGGTATGGCATCTGGCCTCTGGACCCGGTGGTTTTGTTTGTCGGCAGGATGTGCCACCAGAAGGGCCCTGATTTACTGCTGGAGGCTGTGCCGGACGTATTGTCTATGAGAAACGACACCCACTTCATTTTTGCAGGAGACGGCCCAAACATGATAGACCACATAAACGGGCGGGCAGGATATCTGGGCGTGGGCGAACACGTGCACACCATAGGTTATGTGCAAAATGAGGACAAGCACAAGCTGTTCAAAGCGTGCGACATGGTCTGCGTTCCATCGAGAAACGAGCCCTTCGGCATAATAACCTTGGAAGCCTGGGCTGCGGCCAAACCTGTCGTAGCAACCAACGTCGGCGGTCCAAGAGAAATAATAGAAAACTTCTACAACGGAATAAAAGTCTACCAACACCCGGAAAGCATTGCATGGGGCATAAAATACTTGTTCGGAGACCCCACAGGAATGAGCATAAGACGCATGGGCCGGAACGGAAAAAACAGCGTCAAAGAATACACCTGGGAAAAAATAGCAAAAAAATACTTGGAAACATACGACAACCAAATGCTAGAATAATGTTAGTCTTTGGGCTTGTATTTCTCTTCTGGAGTTATTTTCTTCGGGCGTGTTATCTGCGTGTTTTTGGTTGACTCTATGGTGGTGTAGGGTTCGCCAGTGGTTTCCTTTTGGCTTTCGTGTCCACCGTATTTTTCTTCCGGGGTTATCCTACTGCCTTTGATTATTGTGTGGGCTGGTGTTAGTGTTTGTTGCATGCTTGCCACGGTAGGTGCGCCTCCGCTAGGCGCATGTGTCCCACACTGGGACACACCCCGCAAGGGGACTTGCATGCCTGGCTTGCTATCATGCCCGTATTTTTCTTGTGGAGTGATTTTTTTGGCGTGTATTATGTGGCTGCCTGCGAATGCGTCCTTTGGGGTGTGTTTTTCCCTCCGGCTTTTTTCGGCTTCAGCGCGCCAGGACTTGAAGTCTTCCTTTTGGGTTGTCCTGCTGGTGGCGTGTATCACCACAGTGTCTTCTGTGTAACCTCTTTTGGGTTTTGAAGGCACGTCAACGTCAAAACCGATTATTCTGGCAGGCTTTACAACCGCCTTGGGTTTTTCAGGAACAATTAGCTTGCTTTCAACATGCCTTACTTCAGCGGGCTTTTTGGCATAAACGATTATTGTCTCCCTCTCTCCAGCAGGCTTTTGCATTGCTTTTTCTATTTGTGTTTGCATTGCTTGCATGCTAGACTGTTTTACTTCCGCTGGTTTTACCACTTGTGTTTGCATTGCTTGCATGCTAGACTGTTTTACTTCCGCTGGTTTTTCAATTCTTTTTTCAATCTTGACTTCAGCCTGCCTGACTTCAGCTGGTTTTTCTATTTGTGTTTGCGTTGCTTGTATGCCAGACTGCTTGCTGGCTTGTTTTTCTTTTTCGTGCATGTATTTCAGTATTCTTTCTTTGAAGTCTGCTAGTATGGCCAGGTAGTTGACTCCTGCGTCATGCGGATTTCCATGGTGGCTGAAATACTTGTGGACGTCTCCATCAGCCAAACATTTGGTGCACATGTAGTAGAAGTGGTCTCCAGTCTGCAAAAGGCGCCATGTCTTCAGAAAATCCTCGTTTCCAGATTTTTTGACCATTTTTTCCATGTCTTTGATTTGGTTGAAGGCCATCTGCTGTGTGTGGTTGCCAATCCAGGCGCTTGCATCTCTTTCCAAATCAGCCCAGGAGACGGTCTGATAGTAGGGCACGTCTATGTCCCCCACAGAGGAGTATCTTTCAATCACTTCAGAAGGCGTTGCGAACTCCAAATTCTGCCACTTCAATATTTCCTGCGGCAAGGCGCCTAGAAACCAGAATATGCCTGTGTCCTCCCACTGGTGTTCGCCAAAAGTCTCGTAGTCTATAAAAACGTTTACCGTTGTCCCAGGGCTGGCTGAAAGCCATGCAGCGT
>VGJA01000118.1 GCA_016867655.1 Candidatus Altarchaeales archaeon
TTAAGTCACCCGGAGTTCGAGAGATGTTCGCAACTGGCGAGCATGGCGTCAGGCCGTCCAACTTTATTAGCGCATCTGCTCTAATGGTTGTTAGAGACGAACTCTTGGATGCTGGATACGACATCAGTGGACTCTTAAGTCCATCGGCAGAGGCAAACAAAGACATATCCATACTAACAATACGGAGGAAAGGAAAGTGAATTTAGTCATCAAGGGCAGGATGAGGGTTTGCGAGATTTTTGCGAGCATTCAGGGCGAAGGCAGGAATATTGGCAGGCCGACAGTCTTCGTAAGGACATCTGGTTGCAATTGCCGTTGTTTTTGGTGTGATACCCCTTATGCTCTCGAAGGCGGCAAAGAAATGACTGTTGACGAAATCGTCAGCAAGGTGAATGAGTTCAACTTGAGCAGCGTTTGCATTACTGGCGGAGAGCCGATGATCCAGCTTGAGTCTTTGAAGGATTTGGTAAAGAAGCTGAAGAACATCGGCTACCAGATTTCTTTGGAAACCAACGGCACGGTCTATGACGAGTGGGTTTTCAAGGCTGTTGACTGCGTGAGCATGGACGTGAAGCCGCCTTCCAGCGGAGAAAAAAGCAATCTCGAGATTTTAAAGAAACTGGCCCCTAAAGACCAGGTGAAAATTATTATTGCGGACGACAAGGATTACGACTTTGCCAAAGACGTTTTGAAGAAGACTTCCGTGGAGGTTATACTCCAGCCTCTGGGCGGAGTGAACTTGAAGCGCATCGTAGACAAAGTCATGGACGACCGTCTTGACGTTAGAATACTACCACAATTACATAAGATAATTGGAATAAAGTGATGTAAAACGGTTTTCAGTTTTCCCCCTACGGGGATCCCCCGAGGGGACGGTCCTCGGTTTTCGGAAACTGAAAACTGGAAACTGAAAACCGAAGTAAAAATGGACACTCAAGACAAGAAGCCTGAAATAATGGAAGAACTGGAAAAAGTCGGCGTGACAGACTTGAAGACTATCGTGCAGACTAATTGGAAGGGCACTTTATACCGTTTCATACTGAAAATAAGGTTGACCATAAATCTGCCCAAAGAGAAGAAGGGCGCGCACATGTCAAGGCTTGTGGAGGCTATCTCGGAGACTATTGAGGAGGAGTCTTCTGTAGTCTACGACTCTCTGGAGGAGCTTGAAAGACAGATCCTCGACAAGCTGGCTGGCAGGCATCCTTACTCTAGGGGTGAAATAGAGATGGAGACTGAGTTGGTTGTCAGAAAGCAGACTCCAGTCTCTGGCAGGCAGACAATGGAAACGTATGACGTCACACTAAGAGTTTCTAAAGACAATGGCAGTTACTCCAAGAAATTGACTGCAGAAGCTTTTGGAAGCACGGTCTGCCCCCATGCGATGGAACATTCAAACGGAAGGCCGCACATGCAGAGAGCTAAAGCCGAATTGTCAGTTGATACAGAGTATAGCAATCCGGTTGAACTGGAAGGCATGCTTTCAATCATAGAAAACGGATTCTCCTCAGAAACCTACACCTTACTGAAGACTGAAGACGAAAAGCATTTGGTCAACAAAATGCACTCCAACCCAAGGTTTGTGGAAGACGTCTGCAGGAAAATTCTTTCAGAAGCAAAGCAGAAATACAAAAACAGCAAGATTAAAGTCAAAGTCATATCCTACGAGTCAATACACCCGCACAACGTGATAGCAGAAGCGAAAGCAGAAACCTAAGCGGTTGATTCTTTCATATCTTTTGCAAGTTTTTCCAGCTTTTTCAGCATTACTTCCTTTTGACCTAGGTTTTCTTCAATCACTTTTATCAACGCGCTTCCGACTATGGCCGCGTCTGCCCCGGATTCTGTAATCTGTTTGACGTGTTCAGCTGTTGAAACGCCGAATCCTACTGCCAGAGGGATTTTCTTGTTCAATTTTCTGATGCGCGCCAGCAGTGGTTTCAAGTCCGCTGAGAGCTGTTTTCTCACTCCAGTAATGCCCCTCAAGGACACGACGTAAACAAAGCCTTTGGCTGATTCCAATATGGCTTTCAGCCTTTTTTCAGTGGTGGTTGGCGCTACAAGGAAAATCAGTCTGACATCGTTTTTACTGCAAGCATTCATCAATTCCCTGCTTTCTTCAATCGGCAAGTCCGGAATAATCAAGCCGTCAACCCCGAACTTTTTGCAGTCTAATGCAAACTTCTGCAAACCGCGGTGCAAGACAAGATTGTAGTAAGTCATGCAGACTAAAGGCAGTGAATGCTTCTCCCTTATTTTTCCAACAAACTCGAAAAATTTGTCTGAGTTCATGCCCGCATTCAAAGACCTTTGGCTGGCCTTCTGTATCACAGGGCCGTCTGCAATAGGGTCTGAGAAAGGAAGCCCGAACTCCAGAATGTCCACTCCTCCCTTTATGACTGAGTCTGCGATTTCCATTGAAATATTGAAGTCCGGGTCTCCGGCTGTGATAAAGCCTATGAAACCTTTCTCATTCCTCTTCCTCAGTTCAGCAAACTTTTTGTCAATCCGGTTCATTTTAAATCAAACTCTTCTGCAACAGTGTTAACGTCCTTGTCTCCCCTCCCAGAGAGGTTGATGACGACAATCTTGTCTTTAAACTGCCCTTTGTTTTCAATCACATGAGCTAAAGCGTGAGACGATTCTAAGGCGGGAATGATGCCTTCAATCTGCGAGAGGGTTTTAAAAGCCTGCAAAGCCTGCTTGTCAGTCACTGAAACAGCCTTCACTCTGCCTGATTCTACTAGGAAACTTAATTGCGGCCCGACTCCCGGATAATCCAAGCCAGCTGAAATGCTGTAAGAAGTCTTAATCTGCCCGAACTTGTCCTGCAGTATTTTGCTATACATCCCATGGAAGACGCCGTCTTCTCCTGCAGAAAGCGAAGCGCCGTGCAATCCAGACTGAATTCCCTTGCCTCCAGCTTCAACAGCAATCAAACCAACCTTCCTCTTCAAAAATTCGTCAAAGATTCCCATCGCATTACTGCCGCCGCCAACACACGCCACAACAAAATCCGGAAGCTTACCCTCCTTTTTCATAATCTGCCTTCTAGTCTCCTTTCCAATCACGCTCTGAAACTCCCTGATCATCGTCGGGTAAGGATGCATTCCCGCAACAGTCCCAAACAAGTAATAAGTATCCTCAACATTCGTAATCCAATCTCTGATAGCCTCGTTTATCGCATCCTTCAAAGTCTGAGAGCCAGATGAAACAGGAATCACGTTAGCTCCAAGCAACTTCATCCTGACAACATTCAATTTCTGCCTTTCAATATCCTCAACTCCCATGTAAACTTCAACCTTCAAGCCGAATACCGCTCCTGCAATGGCTGTTGCAACCCCATGCTGTCCCGCTCCAGTTTCAGCAATCAAACGCTTTTTGCCCATCTTCTTCGCCAGTAAAGCTTGGCCGAGAGTGTTGTTAATCTTATGGGCTCCTCCATGCAGCAAGTCCTCCCTCTTCAAATAAAGCCTGCAAGCAAGCTTTTTGCTTAAATTACCGGCGTAATACAATGGCGTAGGCCTTCCAGCATACTCTTTCAGATAGTAGTTCAACTCCTCCTGAAACTTTTTGTCCCTGCCATACTTCTCAAGAGCCTCTTCCAGTTCCTCCAGTGCAGGCATCAAAGTCTCAGGCGCAAACTGCCCGCCATATACTCCAAACTTTCCTTTAGCCATTTTTTTTTTATCGGTTTTCTGTTTTCGGTTTTCTGTTTTCGGTTTTCAGTTTTCCGTTTTCGGTTTTCCGTTTTCGGTTTTCCGTTTTCGGTT
>VGJA01000119.1 GCA_016867655.1 Candidatus Altarchaeales archaeon
CGAGAGACTACTATATTTCAGGCGATTACGAAAAGGCGAGGAAGTATGTCACAATGGCTAAGGAAATTTACACTGAATCTGGGGACAGCAAAAACATTCTCAAATGCGAGCTGCTTGAAATGCGCATAGGCACTATGGTTTTTGAGACCACGCTGCCGGTGTCTACAACTACCCTCAAAAATGAGACTGCTGAAGGGCCGGCAGAACTCAATATAACTGCTGTAATCCTCGCGGCGTTAATCCTTATAATAGTAATAGCAATTATATTATACCTGAAAAAAAGGCGCGAGGAGGAGGTGTTTCTTGCATCGGCCGAATCCAAGAGCAAAGGTGATATAAATGAAAAATAAAATACTTGCCATTGCAGCAGTGTTGCTTTTCGCATGCTCCTGCTCTGCCGTGACCGAATATGACGCAGAGACATTCTATAAATCTGCGCTCACGTACTTCCAGATTAACGACTTCAGGAACACTTTGAGGAGCGTCCACCTGGCAAAAGAGATTTTTGGAGATTTGGAACGCCAAGATGGAGTGGTCAAGTGCAACCAGCTGATAACCCAAGTAGATGAGATTTTGACGGACTCTCAGATGGCGAGCGCATACTATGACATAGCCGGCGAATACTACCTACAGGAAAATCCAACATTGTCTTCCTACATAAAGGCCAAAGAGTTCGCCGAATACGCGAAAGAATACTACAACCGTGCTGGAGACGGCGAGGGACTACTAAGGAGTGAAGACCTAATAAACCGAGCAAGGAGCGAGATAAACAACATACAAGCACAGAGAGAGCAGGAAGCCTATGCTTACTACAAGACAGCCCAAAGCTTGTTCCTCAGCGACGACTACCTTAATGCAAGAACATATGCAATAAATGCTTCCATACTATACAATGAGATCCTAAGCCAAAGCGGCATATCGCAGACCGCCTCATTGATAGTCAGCATAGACTTCAGGATAAACGAAACAAAATATAACGCTCTCGCAAGCTATGACCGGGCGAGAGACTACTATGTGCAAAAGGAGTATGAGTCAGCCTTGAAGTATGCTATAATCTCGCAGCAGCTTTCAATAAAGATAGCGGACAAAGACGGCGAGGCAAAGGCTTCAAACCTAATTTCGACAATAAACACCGAATACACCCAAAATAATGAGCAGAAGCTCAGGCTGGCGCAAACCTACGTCGACAGGGCAAGGGAGATGCTCATAGCAAAGGAATACGCCAATGCCACAGATTACGCCAAAAGGGCCAGGGACATATATTCAGGTTTCTATGCAAAGGCTGAGGAAAAAGAGCATGACCTACCGTCCAGCCAGCAGGTTGAGACAGCTTTGTACTCAAGCTACTTGAAGACAGTAGACAACCTGATGATTTCTATAAATTCTGCGTGGGGTTCGGAAAAAAAGAAGGAGCAGGCAGAAGCCTTCTACACAAAGTCGCAGGAATACTACATACAAGGCCAGCTGGACCCGGCATTGACTTATGTGGAAAGAGCTAGGTCCTATTTTACAGACTTAAACGACTACATAGGAGTCAACAAGTGTGACGCTTTGATAGTTTCAATAAAAAACAGGATGGTTGAAAAACGCCAGGCAGACGACGACTACACCATGGCTTTGTCCCTCTACCACACAGCAGAGTTTGAGAACTCGCTGCTGTACTTAAACAAGGCCAAGGCCATTTATGTCAGAATTCTGGACAAACCAAGCATTGAAAAGGCCGAAAACCTGACTGCAAGCATAAATGATGGCATAAAAATGAGGGGTGAAGCTGAAGTATACTACCAGCAGGCCACCAGGTATTTCAACACTGGCGACTACAAGAATGCGAAAGAGTACAGCGAGAAAGCCTACATGCTATACTCTCAAATAAACCACACTTTGGGCATAACAAGCTCCCTAGACGTTGTGTCAAAGAGCTCCAGTGAGCTGGAGGCAGCATCCACGCAGCTTAGAAACAACGTTCTGATAGCTGCTGCCATAATAATCATCGGTGGCTATCTCATAGTCAGCAAGCTGAGGGAGCAGAAGGCTGTGGTGAAGGAATTGGAGGTTAAAAAACAAAGGATAGACGAGGAAACCAGGTTAAAGGAGGCTGAGTGGGCTGTTCGGCGCGATGAGGAGACCAAGGAAAAGGTTGAGGAAGAATTGAGGAAGCTTATTGAGCAGGAGAGGGGCGGTCCGGCAGCCGAACAGGAGTCCAAGCCGCAGGCTGGTGCGGGCAAGAAGGAGTCTTCTGTCGAGGACGAGCTTAGAAAGCTGATTGAGGAGGAGAGGAAGCAGGAGGGCGGCAATTCTGGAGGTAAATAAGCCCTAGTTCTATATTTAGATAAGGCAAGATGTATGAGAAGATACTGGACATTTCACGGCGCAGGGGCATCGTCTACCCGTCTTTTGAAATCTATGGCGGTTTGAGCGGTTTCATAGACTATGGCCCAGTGGGCTCTAGGATAAAGAATAGTGTTGAAGACCTCATCAGAAAATTCTATGTGATAGACGAAGGCTTTTTTGAAGTCCAGTGCCCTACGTTAAGCCCGGAGCAAGTCTGGATTGCGTCGGGCCATGTTCAAAACTTCAAGGATTTTATGACAGAGTGTTTGAAGTGCGGGGAGCCTTACAGAGCTGACCACCTTATCGAGCAGGCTTTGAAAAAGAAGACTGAAGGCTTGAACATCAATGAACTGCAGGACATCATAGTAAAAGAAAACGTCGTCTGCCCTAAATGCAAAAGCAAGCTGGACAAAGTCTATGACTACAACCTCATGTTCCAGACTTTCGTCGGCCCTGGAGCAAGTAAGGTAACCTCCTATCTACGGCCTGAAACAGCGCAAACAACTTACCTGGCCTTCAGACGCCTTTGGGAGTTTGCCAGAAAGAAACTGCCTTTCGGAGTATTGCAAATTGGGCATTCCTTCAGAAACGAAATCTCTCCGAGACAGGGGATGATACGCCTTAGGGAGTTCAACCAGGCTGAAATACAGTGTTTTGTGGACTCAGACAAAAAAAATACTCCAAGATTCAAGGAGCTGGCTGGCATGAAAGTCAGAGTCGTTTCTAAAGATAAGACTCTTGAAACCACTCTGGGCAAGCTGGTTGAAGACAAAGTCATAAAAATACAGCTGATAGCCTACTTCCTTGGAAAATCGGTCAAGCTTTTCCAGGCAATGGGCATCAACCCTGAGAGACTGCAGTTGAGGCAGCATGAGGAGACCGAGAGGGCGTTCTACTCCAGCGACACCTGGGATGTGGAATACATCAGCCCGTCTCTGGGCAGGATAGAATTGGTTGGTATTGCGGACAGAACTGACTACGACCTGAAGGCGCACATGACTTTGAGCAAGCAGGACATGTCAGTCAGCATGGAAGGCAGAAAGTTTGTTCCACACGTGGTTGAAATAGCCTACGGCATAGACAGGCCCATATACTGCATCCTAGAGTCCTGTTATTGCGAGGAAGCAGACAGAACCATATTCAAGTTCCCAAAGGATACTGCGCCCTACACTGCAGGAATATTCCCACTGGTTGAGAAAGACGGCCTGCCTGAAAAAGCCAGGGAAGTGTTCAATATACTACGAAACGCCGGACTATACGTCTTCTACGACACATCAGGGAGCATAGGCAAGAAATACGCAAGAGCAGACGAAATCGGAGTTCCCTATTGCATAACCATAGACTACGACACACCAAAAGACAACACA
>VGJA01000120.1 GCA_016867655.1 Candidatus Altarchaeales archaeon
GGCTTGGACGGCAGGGAAGGCCTTTCCAGAGACGACTCCTTTGTCATAACCCCGGCTTCCGAAGTCATGGCCATCTTGTGTTTAAGCGAAAGCATTTCAGACTTGAAGAAAAGGCTGGGCGAAATGGTAGTATCATACAACCAGTTCGGCAAGTTGATTAAAACAAAACAGCTGGGCGTTCAGGGAGCCATGGCCGCACTTTTGAAGGATGCCATAAACCCCAATCTGGTTCAGAGCATTGAAGGCTGCCCGGCTTTCATACACGGCGGGCCTTTCGCAAACATCGCCCACGGAAGCAGCTCACTGATTGCGACCAAAATGGCTTTAAAGCTTGCTGACTATGTTGTCACAGAAGCCGGCTTTGGCGCTGATTTGGGCGCTGAAAAGTTTTTTGACATAACCTGCAGAATCGGAAGATTAAATCCAAACGCTGTTGTCTTGGTTGCAACGGTAAGGGCTTTGAGGATGCACGGCAACGGTGACCCGAAGAAACCAGACTTGAGTGCTGTGAAGAAGGGCTTTGAAAACCTGGAAAAACAGATTGAAAACGTCCAGCAGTATGGCATGCCCATTGTGGTTGCGGTGAACAAATTCCAAGGCGACACCCCAGAGGAATTAAAGTGGATTGCTGAAGAATGCAGGAAAAAAGGCGTCAAGGCGTTTGTCGTTGAAGTCCACTCCAAAGGCGGAGAAGGCGGCTTGAAGCTGGCTGAAGAGGTAGTAAGATTGTGCAAAACCAAAAGAAGGCTTGAGTTTTTGTATCCAGAGAATTTGCCCATAAAACGCAAGATAGAAACGATTGCAAAAAAGATGTATGGCGCCAAAGAGGTGGTTTACACAAAAAAAGCTGACGACCAGATAAAACATTTGGAGCATGAGGGTCTTGGAAAACTTCTGGTGTGCATGGCCAAAACCCAGAAAAGCCTTTCAGACAACCCAAAGCTGTTGGGCAGGCCGAGGAATTTCACGCTGACGATAACAGGAGTAAAGCCGTCAACAGGCGCAGGCTTCATAATAGCCTTCGCTGGAAACATAACAGTGATGCCGGGACTGCCAGAAAAGCCTAACGCATTGAAGATAGACATAAACAACAAAGGAGAGATAACAGGATTATTCTGACTTGGAGATGCCACAGCTGTCGCAGACTACCACAAGCTTTTTACTGCCGTTTGGGGTTTTCGTCACCTTCAGGACGCCGCCACAAGAACATTTCCTTTTTAAAATATCGTCTATTTTAGTGTTATCATCCATGTAGTAGGACTATGTTTTCGCGTTTAAATTAACTTCAGCTCCAGTATCCAGCCCAATGTTTCTTTGAACAGTGTCGCTATTGCAAACACTGCTATGCCTGCTATCAAGACCCCCAGTGCTATTGCCACAAAGGCTTTTTTGTTTTTCATGCCCAACAGATGCGCCACCAAAGCCCCGGCGTAGGCGCCTGTCCCGGGCAATGGAACTCCTACAAAGAGCATCAATCCTATTACGCCGTATTTATCAACATAGGGCTTGGCGTTCTCGTGAATCTTCTTTATCCTCCGGTCCAGCCAGGGGATTTTTTCCATCAAGTGGAAGAACCAGTCCAAGAATATGAAGCTGGGGTATATTATCAGACAGTTGACAAATACTGCAACAATGAAAACCAGTAATGGGTTCAAGCCGAGGAGGATGCCTGTGGGAATTCCGCCCCTCAGTTCAATCCAAGGCAGCATCGTAATGACAACAACATAAAGCCATGGGTTTTGCAAAAACTGCAGCAAGTCCATCTTAAAGCGTAGACTATACATTAGAAGCTGTTGGTTAAAAAAACTTCGGTTCAGGCCTAAAAAACAAATCCACCTTTTTAAGCGTTAGATAGCATAGTTTACCATGAGGGATACAGTAATTTTGCTTGCGATAATGGCTTTGGTCTGCGGCTGCATAAGCCAACCTACAACCACGACTACCACTACAACCACTACCACCACAATCCTTGTGTTTGACGTCAAGGACTGTGTTTTAAGTTTGTGCGACTGCAAATGCCATCCAAAGGGGACAACAAGAGAGGAAACCGAAGGTGTTTTGTGCGGAATAAACTGCCTTAGGGAGTATGAGGTCAGAGGCTGCAAGCTGGTTGACAACATATGCACTGAGGTTTACATTGACGAGGAAGAGGGAAATGTGGCGATAGCAAACCCTGCTTCCCAGAAGTGTGTCACTGATGGCGGGGAAGTCAAGATACTTAAAGAGGAGGAGGGAGAGCGCGGCATCTGTCTTTTCCCGGACGGAAGCGTCTGCGACGAGTGGGCTTACTTTAGGGGAGAATGCTCTCAAGGAAAGTGCATGAAGAAGTGCGACGCCATTGGGACGAGAAGCGAAGGCTGGTATGACTGCAATGGAAAACTGTTGTATTGGGACCACTGTAGCAGCTGAAGGTAGAAGATGGAGAGGACATTAGATGCAACAGCAAGTGTGGGCGGGCTTCCATCGCCGCAGGGGATAAAACCGTTGATAGGAACACCAGTTTCTTATGAAAAGCGTCTCCGGGAAATCAGAGACCACGCTGAATACATCAAGTCGGGCTGCACTCCAGAGGAAAGGGAACAACTGCTGGCTGAATTCAGGAGGAGATTTGGTTCTGGAGACAAGCCTAAAGAACAGCGTCCTGGAGAGTTTCCTGACACGAAGCCAAACGGCGACCCAGCCTTGTTGGAAGAATTTCTAAAGGAAGAAGTCCATGGCAATCCGTATTTCACCATCGAACGGGTGAGACAAGCAGTAGATGAAGTCGCAAAGGTTGTGGGAGCTGACCCAAAGCCGGAAGTAAACGCTCTGGAGCGGCTGCCCACGCACGTGCTGAAAGCATTCGAAGACGCAGGAATAACAGTCGTCGGAGACCATGAATACAACCTCCAGGTGGGCTCATTCAAAGGTGGACAGTATGCACCAACTTTTTTTGACAACCTCTTGCGCCTCAACAGTGATCCCAGTATCAAGGGCATAATGTTTTCTTCAGGCAATGCCATACAGGGAGTGCTTTACACAGTCAAAAAGCTTAAAGAGCTGGGAATGCTGCGGGAGGACTTTAAGGTCATGATGGTTGCATACTCAAAGCTCGACAAAAGAAAAAGAGAGAGGATTCTAGCATTCAACAAAGGCGGCAGGGAGGTTGTTGAAATAAAGAATGCTGAAGACTTGTTCAGGGAATTCGGCCAACTTGTGGAGAGAGACAAAGACTTTGAAGTCTTCAGAAGGAGGCTTCGCAAGGAAGAGGACACTGGAAAACAGCCAGACAAACTGGACCCCAACGACTTGGATGACTTGCACATGATAATGGAATACTATGCCTGGAAAAACAATCTATTCCACACGCCCTATTCCAACACCCCAGGCACAATCCTCGGCGGCGCAGTCATGTATCACAGAATAAAGGAAGGTGCGAGAAAGGCGGCTGAAGCAGACGCTAATACTGCAAAGAAGATGCCAAAAGCGACTGTGTCAAAGACCACAGGCAAGTGGGGAATAGCCCCCCACTTTGTTTTGATGGGTTTGGGCGGAGGCAGCCCGGGAGCGGGAGTCGCGCTCGGAGCCCTCTTAGACGGAGATATAGACACACTTATGGTAGGGTGCATGCCG
>VGJA01000121.1 GCA_016867655.1 Candidatus Altarchaeales archaeon
AAGGATGCTTCCGTTTACCTGTTGGACGAGCCGTCAAGCTATTTGGACGTTAAAGAAAGATTGAATGTCGCAAGGGCTGTGAGGGATATCAAGGGCAAGTTTATTTTCGTGGTTGAACATGACTTGGTTGTTTTGGACTATATTTCAGACTACATTCACGTCATCTTTGGCGTTTCCGGGGCCTATGGAATTATTTCAAACATAAAGAGCGTCAGAGTTGGCATTAACGAGTATTTGGACGGTTTTTTGAAGTCTGAGAACATGCGCTTTAGGGAGGAGATAAAATTTGAGGTCACTTCCCACAAGGAGAAGTCGAAGAGAAAGAAGTGGGTTGAATACCCCAGGCTGGAGAAAGGTTACCGGGAATTTATGTTGGAGGTGCAGGCTGGCAGTCTATACACGCCTGAAGTTTTGGGTGTGTTGGGGCCGAATGCTACTGGTAAAACCACTTTTGTGAAGATGCTTGCGGGCGTTGTGAAACCGGACAACACAGGCATTGAGTTGGATAGTGTTGTGTCATACAAGCCGCAGTACATTCAGACTAGGGAAGGTTTTGTAAGGAATTTGAAGATAAAGCCTGAGCTGGTTGAACAGTTGAACATTGGTCATCTGCTTGAGAGTGAAGTCAAAAACCTTAGCGGCGGAGAGCTTCAAAGGGTTGCGATTGCAGACTCGCTTTCTAAAGAAGCGCAAGTTTATTTGTTGGACGAACCTTCAGCCTACTTGGACGTTGAAGAACGGCTTAAACTTGGAAAATATTTGAAGAAGTTTGCTTTTGAAAAAAACGCTTCAGTATTGGTGGTCGACCACGACATTCTGTTGGTGGATTATTTGTCTGAAGAACTTCTTGTCTTTGAAGGCACGCCAGGCAAAAACGGAAAAGCCTCAACGCCATTAAACTTGAGGGAAGGGATGAACAAATTCCTCAAACAAATGGACGTTTCCTTCAGAAGAGATGCAGACAGTGGACGCCCTAGAGCAAACAAGCCAGACAGCCAGAAAGACAAAGAACAGAAAACAAAAGGAGAATATTATTATTCTTAGTTCACCTGTTTTCCAGGACTTTTATTACATGCCAGCCGAACTGCGTTCTAACCGGGGCTGACATTTCTCCTTTCTTCAGGCTGAAGGCAATGCTCTCAAATTCCCTGACCATCCTGCCCCGAGTGAACCAGCCTAAGTCGCCTCCCTTCCTGCCTGAAGAACACAAAGACTTTTCCCCAGCCAGTCTGGCAAAACTTTTTTTGCCAAGATTGAGTTCATTCAAGATTGCCTGAGCTTCCTCCAAAGTCTTCACCAGAATATGGCACGCGTGAACTTCCCTGACCATAGGAAAGATAATTGGACATGGTGAATAAAAGACGTTAGTCAACGCACAAGCCGTCTAGAGCCGGGTCTTCGTATATCCTCTCGCCTGAAATCTCTGTCACATTGCCTTCCCCTGAAACGAGATAGTCCACTGCATAGGTGGTGTGCGGGCCGCAGCCGCAAAACTGGTAGTCAAAAAGATGCACCACAAAACCTTCGTCTGTTTCTTCAACGTTGGTGGGCTTTATTTCAGAAACAAAGACTCGGTAGCCTTCTGGCAGGGTAGTGTTGTATAGAGGATAAGAATTAGTCAACGCTGTTGCAAAAGCCAATGCCTCTTCTCTGGTTTCCACTGGAGCAAAAAACTGCGCAAACTCTTGGGTAGTAGATAAAGCCGTTGTTTTTCCGTCAACCAAGACAAGATACCTGTTAAATGCGGGGAGCATACACCCCTTGTGCATTATTCCTTCATCTGAATCCCAGTCTTTCTTTATGAACTGGCATTCCACAAGCGGAACGCTTGGGCTTAACCCAGACAAATAAGCTGACGCCTCTGTTATACTGTGGCAGGAGTATTTCTCCTCCAAACCAAGTTTAGAACAATTCAGGAGATAGTAGTCGCTATCGGCGTATGGCCTCTGCACTGCACAGCCAGCCTCAACAAAACCAGACACACCCGAAGAGACACCAACCAGAGTAGTCGTGGTCGTAGTGGTAGTTGTAGTAGGAGTTATTGAGATACATCCACTAATCAAAACCAAAACTGGTAAAAGAAAGGACAAACGCATGTTAAATACATGTAAAAGCGATGTAAAAAAAGATGTTGTTTTTCTTTGATCAACACCTAAAGAGGCGGTTATGGTTCCAGCCTTGTTCTGTCTCTTGGATACAGCACGCACTCTCTGATGTTGCTTACTCCTGTGATGGCTTCGGTTATTCTTTCTGCGCCTATTGACCATCCTCCGTGTGGGGGCATTCCGTATCTGAACGCCTTGAGGTAGAATTCAAAGTTTTCCGGCTTCAGGTTTTTCCTCTTCAAGGCTTCCACCAGTTCGTCGTGGTTGTGTATCCTCTGCGCTCCTGAGGCGATTTCCATGCCCATATAGCAGAGGTCGAAGGCCCTGCAGATTTCTGGCCTGTCTTCCATTGGCTTGCTGTAGAAGGCCCTGATTTTAGTCGGCCACTGGGTTGTGAAAAAAGGCTCTGGAATCAATTCAGCAAGCTTTTTGTCGGCCTCTGGGGTGAAGTCGCCTCCCCAAGGCATTTTGATTCCATTCTTCTCCAGGAGCTTTAAAGCCTGGTCGTAGGTGATTCGTTTGAACGGCAGTTTTGGAACCTTGATTTCTCTTTTCAATGTCTTAAGCTCTTTGGCGCATTCTTCGCTGACTTTCTTGAGTAGGTACTGTGTGACGCCCTCCAGTTCCTCCAAAACGCCCTCCTCATCCTGTATGAAAGCTTTTTCAATGTCCATCTGATAGATTTCGTTCAAATGCCTGGTGGTGTTGTGCGACTCAGCGCGGAAGACAGGCATCGTTATGAACACTTTGTCCAAGCCAGAAGACATGAGCATCTGCTTGTAAAGCTGCGGGCTCTGACAGAGGAAAGCTTCTCTCTCGAAATAGCTTATTGCAAACAATTCGGTGCCGCCTTCTGAGGCAGCTGCAATAATGCTTGGGGGATTAATCTCAACAAAACCTTTTTTAGAGAAAAACTCTCTGAAGGATTCCTGCACTCTGGCGCGTATTTTGAATACAGCCGCGACTTGTGGCTTTCTGACGTCCATAAAGCGGTTGTTCAACCGTGTGTCCAAGTCTGCGTCCACTTTTCCAGTCACGTCCAAAGGCAGTGGCACAGCAGACAATGCAACAACCCTTATTTCCTCCGGGATGACTTCAACCTTGTTTGGCGCCCTAGGGTTTGCGGAAACTTTTCCAACTACTTCTATGACACTTTCCTTGGAAAGGCCTTCAATAGCCTCCAGTATTTTTTTGTCTGTCGTCTCCTTCTTGGCAGTAATCTGGATGAAGCCTTCCCTGTCCCTCAAGACGAGAAACTTAAGCTGGCCCATGTCCCTAATCTCGTGAACCCACCCCGCAAGGGTGACCTTTTTTCCATCCAGCTTTTCCGCAACTTCGCTCGAATAGTTTGACCTCATTTTCACCCCCTCGCTGGCAGACGCCCCGTGCTTCAGCTCGGGGATGAAGCCAGCCGAATTATAGATAATTATTATTAGACGCCCCGCCCTTAAGGGCGGGAGGCTTCACTCGAAAACCAGTTCTACAT
>VGJA01000122.1 GCA_016867655.1 Candidatus Altarchaeales archaeon
AGCCGTCTACTCTGACTTTGGTTGACACTACACCATCTAAAAAGCTTCCTCCCCTGAAAACAACGCCAACAACCAAAACCTTTTTGTCATTCTGCTTGAACGGGCCGTCATCCAAACCCAAAATCCTGACTTCAGGCTTGATGCGGTAAAACTTTGTGGCCACAATGGTTAATAATGCAAACAAGGCTTTTAAAGAAGTATTGCTCATATAAGGTTAACAACATGGACTGGAAGACTTGTATGCATGCTGTCATCTTCTTTTGCATGCTCGCCATCACGCAGGCTGCTGCCCAGGAAGCTTCAGTAATGCAGTTCTCAGTTTTAAACACTCCTCCCACGGTTGGAACGGTTTCATGCACGCAGGCAGGCGATAAGGTATTGTGTAGTGCAATAGTAACCGACTTGAATGGTTATAACGACATACTAGGATGCAACGGAACCCTCCAAAAGGCAGGCATGGAGGATAAATACTATAATAACTCCTGTAGTCTTTCAGACGGCAGCGGGATTACGGTAAACTGTGCTTGCTTTTTTGCAATACAGCCTTTGGAAGGCCAGTGGACTGCAAACCTCACGGCAAAAGATCCTGTGGCATACGGGCAGGCTGAAGGCAAAGTAACTATACTAAAAACAACAGGCGACGCAGGCTTAAGCCAGCTGACAGGCATGATAGTGCAGGCTAACATTCCTAAAGCAGAAAGCAAGCCAACTAGCACTACTACAACTACTACTACAACATCTACTTCAACCACTCTTGCAGGCAATCCACAAGACAACAGCCTAAAACAGATTACTGGAGAAATAGTGCAACCCCCGCCAAATACATTGCTAGCAAGACTGCAAGAGATACTAAGCTGGTTTGGGTTTTGAATTAAAAGATGGATTCCACAATAGAACGCAGGCGTGTTAGAGACACTAAACCAGGGGAAAAGCCAGACTTGCACGAGAAAATTGATGTCGTGCCTGCTGGAGGGCTTCCTAGAAGAGATTTCCTCGCAGTTGCGGGCGCTCTTTTGGCAGGGCTTGCAAGCTGCACTCCAATAGGCAAGGGAGTTCGCTTAGCCAGAGACCTCGTGCATGCTCCTGGAACAGAAGCTGCCGTTCAGGAAGGCAAAACCATTTTTGGGCGTGTTATTGAAGACGTTGATTACGGCAAGATTCTCGCTGGAAAGCAGGTTCTTGTCATAGGAGATACCACTCACACGATGCCTGAAAACGTGGAAGAACTTGCCGTAAATGTAAAGCAGTTCAGGAAGAATGGAGTGACGCACATTGCCTTGGAGGCTTTGAAATCGATACACCAGAAGGAAGTTGACGCTTTCCTTGCAGGCAAAATTTCCGACCAAGAAATGGCGTCAATAATCAAGGCAGACTGGCATTCCCCCAGAGCGCAGGAGCCTTACTTAAGATTGCTGAAAGCCTGCAGGAAAGGCATCAAAGTAGTGGCATTGGACATACCCGACAGGAATGTTAATTCAGTTGAAGGATACCCTGGCATGCCCACTAGCGTGGCGAGAAACTACGTCTGGGCTAACAGGATAATGCAAGCGTTAGGTGAAAAAAGACAAGACGGCAGGAAGCCGAAAATCGTAGTCTTCGGCGGCACGTCCCATACTCAAGATTTCAAGTATGAGAGGACCGTTACTCAGCTTTTGAGGGGAGAGAAGGTGGAAGTTGAAAGCGCTGTGATAGTGATAGGCGACCCAAGAGAATTGGATGGCTTGCAGCAAAAAATCTACGGCCGTTCAATCGAGCTTGGGCTTTCAGAAAAACGCTTTATGGCTCCCGGCTGGTCGGCCATAGCGCACAACCGCGTGATTTACGTTCCATCTAGATTCCAAGAACACCTTGAGATGCAGCTGAGAAAAGATGAAAAAACCCTTAGAGATGAGAACTCAAGCCCATTGTTGCTGCAGAGCGACCTGTCTATGATAAAGAATCCTGAGAAGATTCCTGGTTTTCTGGAGAGAATGTCCAGGCTACTGAAAGATACCTCAATTCCGGCTGAAAACCGTGTTGCAATAGTCAAAGGCTTGGGCTTAAAAGACTCTCTGGCAGACTCCAGATTATGGCAGAATGCTTTGAAACATGCTGCGGAACACGACCCAGATTCTAGAGTCCGGGAGGCTGCGAAACAGGCTGTGAAATACATGCAAGACAGGTAAACTCACCTGTATTCGTGTGTTTCTTCAGACAGAATGCTCTTCAAAGAAATTTTGTGAGGATAAAGTTTTTTCAACTTCAATACTACTGGATACAGCATGAAAGCCAGCCCTGCAATAATGAGTGAATATTTCAGGCTGTTGAACAAACTCAAAGAAATTATTAAAACAAAAACCCCGCTTATTCTCCCGATGTTCAGGAATAGTTCTCTGGAGACCATCGCATCCCTGACGTCCTTGATTTTGTCTAGTATAACAGAGATGGTGAAAGGCGAAGTCAATGCGGCAAAAAAGCTTATCAAACCGTTGACTGCAATCCAGCCTCCAAAAGAGTCTGTCAGACCGCTGGCTATTGAGGCCAGGGAAAGCAAAATCGTTATTGGAACAATGAAGGCCATCCTGTTTTTGTGCAAATCGGAAATCCTGCACAAAAGCAATACAGCAAGAGCTCCAACCAATCCCAGATAAGAGAGGAAGGAGCCGTATTCCAAACCCGATTTCATGAAACTGAAAGTAATCAATGGGATGCTTATCCAGGTTATGCCCTGCCAGAAGCCCTCCAAACAAACCAGAGTCCTGACGCCCTTGGCAGGCTTCAATGTCTTATGCAACTCCAAATCCGACATGCTGGAATCTTTAAGCCCGCTTGCGTAAGCCAGTGCCACCAACGCCAAGGCCATGGACATCAGGAACAGCATTCTGAAACCAAAGGCGTCTACCACAATTCCGGAAAACAACGGAACGATGGTGTTCAACAGTGATGCGATGAGAAACATGAATCCGCTTAGCAGGGCAGTGTTGCTTTCGCCCTTGAAGCTGAAGTAGGTTATGTTGTAGGCCACCCAGAAGAATGCGGAAGTAAGGCCGAAAACAACAGCAATCAGGTAGAACATTGTTTCGTTTGAGAGGTTTGACATCAGGAAGAAGCCGATGAACATGAAAACGAAAGACACCTTAATGAGGCTGAAAGTTTTGTGTTTTCTGAACAACAACAAGGCTGAAAGCATGGTCAAGTAATACAACACATAGTAGACTGCAATCTGCGTTGGAGTGAACTTCAACGCAAAGTAGAAGAGCAGGGCGAAACTCCAACCGAGAGCGATGGGCAGGCAGTAAAAAGCCTGAAGGAGATAGACTTGCAGAAACCTGGATTTCATGGAAAACTATTCACAAACCAAGGTTAAATATTTTTAATGCCTGTAATCCAAGACTTAGCCATGGATTCCGCAGGCATGGTCGTAACCAGCGAAGGCAGGAACGTCAGCATGCTGGTGAAAAGCCCTGAAGTAGAGCTCGGCAGCATAGTGAAGATAGGCGATTCATACGGCATTGTCGCAGCCATGCGCTATCAGGAGGACGAGAAGATAGGCAGCAAGCAAAGACTTATTGCAGACGTCCAGGTTTTCGGA
>VGJA01000123.1 GCA_016867655.1 Candidatus Altarchaeales archaeon
AATACTTCTCAAGCCGTTCTCAATCTCCCCCGACTTTTATTTCAGATACGCTTTGGTGACGCTTGTTGTGTTGTGCTTCTTCGGCTCCTTCCTGGTTGGCTTGCTCAGGACCGGGAGGCCGATAGCCGGCTTGCAGAGCATACCGACTTTCACAATAGTCTCTGTTTCAGCCTTCCTGGTTTTGAATGAATTGCTCACCACAGTCTTTTCAGGAGCCTTTATGGTGACCTAGCGTCCATCTTAGCAGGCTAGAATGTACTTGTGCCTGGGCTGGTTCTTGGAATGTCCTGGAGAAAGCAACTCGTCTGCTGGGAAAAGGCTCTTAGCGTCCAGCTATGGTTTCCGTCATCCTGTTTACAACCTTTCTATCTATGCTCATATCTTTTCTTCTTAGAATAAACTCGTTTAATTCTTGAACGCCCAGCACGTCCACTGTCGGGTTTCTAAGCTTCAAAGTTATGTTGTTGTTTGTGAACACCAGAATGCCGTAAACCCAGATGTGCGGAACCCTGCCTTTGAATATAATCCTCCCATGTTTTAGTATGAAATCCTTCAATGTTTTCGCGCTCCTCTTGACCTGCCTGCTTGGATTGCCAACCTCAAGATCATACTTGCTTCCACGCCTGCCAACCTTGTACCTATACCATCTGTCTCCACTGCATTCTACAACACCGCCAACGTTCTTGCTTTCTATCACGAAAATGCCGTTAGGTCCAATCAGTATGTAGTCTATGTCCCCTCTGCTTGGCGGTATGACAGCATTTCTAATCAGCACGTATCCATCGCTCAGTTTTTCCAATTCAGCCAGCACTTTTTCCTCTCCTGTGGGACCGCTGCTCCAGCCCATATAACTCCTATAGGCGTAAAGCCCGAGGACATAAGACAGTGGAATCAAAATCAGGCCGACCGAAGCGTAGGGTCTCACATCCATGACAAAAAGCATTGTGGCAAGGAAAAACAATGTTCCAAAAAGCATTATCCTGCTTTTGTTCAGCTGTATGAACCTCCAGACATACAAATTCCTTCTCTTAGCCTTCAAAACCCTCATACTCCTTCAACCAATACATTTATATAATAATTAAAGTTAATTAGTTATGGCGTTCCCGCAGGGGGCGCCTATAAAATGAGGTGATTAAACATGTTTGGAAAAAGAGGTCAGGGTGCCATGGAGTACCTGATGACCTACGGATGGGCGATCCTCGTTGTGATGATCGTCGGAATAGTGATGTGGCAGCTGGGCATATTCAACATCGGCTCGACTGCGCTCACATCAAGCGGGTTTGGAAAGCTTAAGCCGCAGCTGGCCGGAACTGGAATGACTGCTGGAGGAGTGTTCACTGGAGTGTTCACAAACGGCGTTGGAACCACAGTGACAATCACCAGTTTACTTGTGAACGAGACAATGAGTGGTGGTAGTATATGTTCCACTAGTAGTATCCCAAGCCCTGCGGCAATTAGCGCCGGAGACAACTTCAAGGTGACTGCAAGCGGGTGTCCAACCGGAAACTCCGGGGACGTTTACGCGTTGAAAGTATCCCTTGGATACAGCGTGACAGTCGGTGGCATAACCACAGCCCACACAGACTCCGGAACAATAAGAGGCCCAAGGGAGTAAACCCAAAGCGTAATACGTGAACTAAACCAAAAAGGGAGTAGACGCATTCTACTCCTCTTTTCTTTTTTTATAACAGTTTTTATACCCTCCCTCACATTATTCTTCAACTAGAGGTGTTTTCCCAATGAAAAAAGGTCAAGGCGCTTTGGAATACCTAATGTCATACAGCTGGGCCATAATAATAGTCATAATCATTGGCCTGGCGTTGTGGGGTTTTGGAGTATTCAGTGCTCACACAACAACCCCCACCTTCATAGGATTCAGCAAAATAAAACCCCAAACCACTTCAGTAAAACTAAGCACTGCAGGAGATTTTGAAGCAGTATTCGTAAACGGCATCGGAAGCCAGATTTCTGGCATAACCGCTGGCGTATACAACAAAATGGACAAAGTAACCTGCACTCCAAACGTTTCAGCGACATTCGTCTCCAGAGGCGACCACCTTAAAATTTCTGCCACAGACTGCAAGACAGGCTCCCACAAAACAGGCGAAACCTACGAAGTATACGTCAATTTGACTTATACAGTATTGGGTATTGGCTCCGGAATGTCAGTAAGCCAAGCAGACTCCGGAACCATAAGAGGCTCCTATGAATAAAAAACCAAAAAAAGGCCAAGGCGCAGTAGAATACATGATGACCTACGGCTGGGCCATACTAGTGATTCTTGCCCTGGGGGTTGTCCTATGGCGCAGTGGCATCCTAAGCATAGGACAAGACACCACTCCAGGACAAAGAGGCTTCTCCCAAGTAACGCCATTAGACTGGCGGTGCCTTTCTGACGGAACCCTAACAGTCACAGTCACAAACGAAGCCGGATTGATACTAAACCTGTCCACAGCCAACGCCTCAATAACCTCAGGCGGAAGCGGCACTTGCACAGGCGTCTCCGGACTTCCAGTAAGCATCTTCAGGCCAGCCCAATCTGTGACAATAACATTCACTGGTTGTCCAATAACAGACAAAGCCGGAGAATACTACCGCGCAGAAGTTGGAATCACATACACAAACCCCTCCTCAGGCATAGAACACGTCAGCTATGGCAAAATATGGGGGGGAATAGAATAATTCGGTTTTCAGTCTTCGGTTTTCACGGGTTTTCGGCCCTTGGTTTTCTGTTTTCAGTTTCCCGAGGTTTTCACGGTTTTTGGTTTTCCCCCACCATTCGGGTATTTCACCTTTCAGGTATTTCCTTCTCTCCTTTGGGGATAAGTCAACCTTCTCCCCTACGGGGTCGGTCAACTTGCGGGGATCTGCTGGCCTGTTTTCCAAAGTTTTCCGTTTTCAAGTTTCCAGTCTTTAGTTTCCAATTAATATTTTTTCCAAGTCCTGTATCTTCACTTCTTTTTGTTCCTTCCTATTCATATCTCTTAGAACTACTTTGCCTTCCTTCAGTTCCTTCAAGCCGACTATGATTGCATATTTGGCTTTTATTGACGATGCGTATTCCAAGACTCTAGCAAGCTTTCTGTTCATCAAATCCAAGTCCACTCTGAAATTCTTCTTCCTAAGCTGGCCTGCAATCTCAAAGGCCTTTTCCCTAGAGTCCATGCTTGCAGGCGCGACGACAACAACCTTTTCCTGCTCTGGAATCTCTATCTTCTGCATTTCCAATGCATCCAACACTCTGTCGAAGCCGAATGCAAAGCCTACTGCCGGTTCGTCCAAACCAGAAAACAGCTTTACCAGATTGTCATATCTACCACCCCCGCAAATCTGGTTCTGCGCCCCCAAACCCAACACTCTAATCTCAAAAATCATTCCAGTATAGTAAGCCAATCCGCGCGCCATGCCCAAATTTATGGAATACTTTATTTTGGCCGAATCCAGCAGGCTTGCAATCACGCTTAATTCATCAAGCTTCTCAACAACCTTTGGATAGCCTTTCAGCATGCCTCTGGCTTTCTCAATAGCTTTG
>VGJA01000124.1 GCA_016867655.1 Candidatus Altarchaeales archaeon
CCTGAAAACCATCTTAAGCCTACTGCCGTCAAAAGAAATCTCAATCTTGTCTTCAGGCTTGGAACGCTTTGTTATCTTCGACAGTTCAATCAAATCAATGCCGATGCTCACCGGCTTCTGAACCTCAAACTTCTCAAAACCTTTTCCAGGAAGGATAAAATCGACCAAAGCAATCTGAGAGGGGTCCATGGCGCGAAGCCTGATTCCAGACTCGTCAATCTGAAAGGTTCCTTCGTCAATCAGCGCTGCAATAGCGTCAACGCTGTTCCTCCAAGACTTTGTGTCGTGAACAACTGCTTTAAACATCTACACACCCCTCCTTAAAATAAGTTAATACGTATTGTATTTATTGCTTAAAAAAGGTGAAACGCTTTTTGACAAAATCTTTGTCCAAAGACAGAATCAAGGCCGCTGCCTTAGGACCCCTATGCTTTTTTATCAAGCTGAGGTAGATTGCTTCAAACAAACTGTTTGGTTCAAGGCCAATATCCCTTGCAGTCTGATAAATCAACTTGTGGAATTCCTCGGGGGTATAAGGCACGTCCAGCCTGCCTGCAAGAATGCTCAAACCCCTGGCCTGGAGGGCATTAATTTCGCCAGAAACTTCATCTGGGTTTTCAAGCAAAGTGAACTTCAAATGCTCCGGCCCGTATTTGGCAACCCAATTGCCGGCAGCATGGATTCTCTTCTTCATTTTTTCCAACGAAAATTTCGGATATCCGGAGGATTCCAATTGTTTTACAACGCGGTTCAAGTCCACATTGGGAATCTGAGCCAGCATTGAACACAAAGTAAATGGCACTTGAAGCAGTTCAGGCTTGCCGACTTGAGACAGAGAATACATCCTCTTATACTTGTCTTCGCTTTCAGCAGACTCCTCTTCAAGATTGAAAAAAAGACGCTCGCCCTGGTCGTATTCGTCAACCATGTTAGGCACCATGTCCAGCTTAATATCCCTCTGCTTTTGCAGCCTCTTGTACATGAAAAACTTCAACACTTCAGGCTCGCAGATTCCAAGCCAGTCGGCAAGAGTGATAACATTGCCTCTGGAAGAAGAAATCTTCTCGCCATTCAAAGTGAAAAACTCGTAAACCACTGGAAGAGGCGGCTCCCAATTGAAAACTTCTTTTGAAATTATCTTGCTTGTATCATAACTGCCGCCGACTGTGGCATGCTCTTTGCCGAAAGGCTCGCAAGTCACTTTGAAGTGACTCCACCTGGCAGCCCACTCAACACGCCAAGGCAACTTCCCCTCGCCCTTAGTTATGTCAGAAACACCCTTATGACCACAGCCGCTAACTTCTTTCAAAGCTTCGGACTGAGTTTCAGCATCAACTCCGCTGCACTCATAAGAAATCAGGTTGCCATTATCCCAGCTAACCGGCTTTGCTGTTGAAATCCTCCCGCACTTATGGCAGACCGGACTCCAAGGAAGATAGTCTTCAGAAAGAGGAGTCTTCCTGAACTGATTCAAAATCTCCCTGATTTCATTCCTCTGCTTCAAGGCAGTCTTGATTTCCCCTAAGAGCGAGCCAGTGCGATACAACTCTATGCCTGAATAAACTTTAGGCCTGACGCCAAACTTTTCCAAATCGGAAATAAAAGGCTTGGCAAAATGGTCAACAAAATTCTTGTGGCATTTACTCGGGTCGGGAATGTCGTAAACCGGAAAACCAAGAAAATCCTGCAAACTCTCCATTCCACGGGGAACTTTCCTGAAAGGGTCGCCGTCGTCAGCAATCCAAATCAACTCAACCTCAACACCTCTCTCAGCCAAAGCCTTTCTGACAGCATCACCCCTGATCACGTCGCTCGCATTACCGACGTGAGGCACGCCAGAAATGCTGGTTCCAGTCTCAACAACATGCTTTTTTCCGCGCTTTTCAAGCTCGCCGGCAACTTCATCAGCCCAATGAAAATGAGCCTTTTCAGCGCCCTGAGATTGCATAGTAAACTATTGAACTAAAACAATAAAACAAGAAAGGCTTATTTTAACCAGAAAACCCCAAAACTAAACGGCGGTATGATGACGCGAACAACCACTGAAAATGATGAGTGATGGGCGAGCTGACCGTCATAAAACAATCTGGCAAGAATGATAGAAGAGTTAAGCAATCGTAAGGGTCTGCAGGAGGCTGGCAAGCTTCAAGAGGGGATGCCTAAGCCGATTCAGAAGGTAGAGGTTAAGGTCGGCTTGCAGGGTGACTATAGGAAGGTGCATTTGGTTGAACTTGAGATTAGAGAGGTGATTAAAGCCCCTTTATTTCAAAAGGTCTTGGCTGAACAAATTGGGGGGGTTCAGCAGATTTTGGTTGTGAAAAGGCAAGAAAGCAAATGCTTGAAGCCATAGAAAGGGTTAAAGATTACCCTATCCAGGATTAGGAGTGAGGCTGCCTGACGGGTTTTTACAGGTTTAAAACAATATCTACTGAGCTAAGATGAATGATTTGAAAAACGAAATAAACCGCGCGCTGGAGCATTTGGTTGAAACGCATGGGATTAGGAGGCAGTTCTGGCAGATGGACGACAAAGTCAAAGACCTGTGGTTTGGAATACAGCAAGGCGACGACGCAGTCATAGTCAAAGACTCTGTTGTGAACATGGAAGGACCTTATCCACTGGATATCGGTAGAAAAACAGGTCTAATACACACTTGCAGCGACATCGTCATCATGGGGGGAAGGCCGTTGTTCGCTTTAAATGCAATGCAAGTCAACAGCATCAAAGAAGCTAAGGAAGTGGCTGAAGACGTCAAGAAACAAAGTATGGGCTTAGGGGTTCCGATAATAGGCGGCAACACTCAGATGGAAAACAACCTAATCCCTTGCATTTCATTCAGCGTTCATGGAAGGTTGGTTGCAGAACCGGTGCCAGACTCTGGCGCGCAGGCTGGAGACGTAGTATTGATGCTTGGAGACGTTGTTGAAGGAAGCATCGGGGAAAGAGTTTACAGGGCTAAGACAAAGTTTGAAACCTACTTAAAACTATTGGAAAAAAAGATTACAGTCCACGCTTCCAAAGACTGCTCCCGAGGAGGATGGTTCGGAAACCTGGCTGAGATTCTTGTGAAAAGCCAGCGGGGT
The DNA here is from genome assembly GCA_016867655.1 of Candidatus Altarchaeales archaeon. GTDB lineage: Archaea > Altiarchaeota > Altiarchaeia > IMC4 > SCGC-AAA252-I15 > VGJA01. The sequence continues at coordinate 3,084 of VGJA01000124.1, forward strand.
TGTAAGATAAAGAGCATACCTTATCCAAGGCTGACTCGCTATATGGGGACTTACCTCATCTCAGTGCCTGAAAGTCAAGTGGATGGGATAATAGAAATCGCTGCAGGCAACAAATGCCCGGTGACTGAAGTCGGGGAAGTGACTGAAAAGACTGAAATCAAGATTGGAAAAAAGGTTGTTGTGTCTGAAAAAAAGATGCAGCAGCTGATTAGAACTTATCCCTATAAAAAACCAAGGAAGAAGTGAATTCGGTCTTCAGTTGTCGGTCGCCAGTCTTCGGTCTCCCCCTCACGGTGCACTCCCTTACGAGTGCCACGGTAGGTGCCCCAACGGTAGGTGCTCTCGACGAGCATCGTACGGCACATGCACCTAAACAAGGTGCAGATTCATGCCATAGGCATGAACAGTTTTGGGTCTTCAGAGAACTGGAAACGGAAAACC
>VGJA01000125.1 GCA_016867655.1 Candidatus Altarchaeales archaeon
TGTTGATGCCATTGTTTGTGCTTGTCTCATCAGGCGTTCATCTTTCTTGCGTCTTGATTTGATAGTTGGCTCTTTGTTGTCTTCGGTTGCAGTTCTGGCCACCCCAAGCTATTATCTTGGCATGGTGATACCTTATGCAATTAAGCTCACGCTCCAGGAGCTTGGCAAAGCTGGTAAGGTTAGCGGGAGTTTGTATGCGATTTCAACTGCTGGCAGTATATTGGGGACCTTTTTGGCAGGGTTCTTTTTGATACCCTATTTCAAGGTGACGACCGTAATCTACTTTATAGGCCTGCTGCTTGGATTCGGCTCCCTCTATTTGGCTGGGGGAAGGATGATATATGACTTTATGACTGTTTTGGTTGTTGCAATACTTCTCTTTTATTTCATGCCTTCTTACTCAGTGGAGGCTTTTTCTACAGGCGGTGCAGTATTACTGTTTGAAAGGGACACGCAATACAACCTCCTTATGGTGAAGGATTTGGCCGACGGCGGTAGAATCATGCAGATTGGTAATGTGGTTGAGGGCGGGGTTAACATGTCTTCTGGCAGGAGTTTATCCAGGTATACAGAGCATGTGCATTTCTCATGGTTGCTCAGCCCAGAAATACATAGAGTTCTGTTTTTAGGGTGCGGTGCGGGCGTGATGCCGTCTGGCATTTTGAGGAACTACCCTCAAGTTCAGGTGGATGTTGTGGACATCGACGGCGAGGTTTTTAAGGCTGCTGAAGTGTTTTTCAACCTCAGCGAGAGCGAGCGTATGAGGTTCCATGTCAACGACGCTCGCATGTTTGTCAAAAATTCCGAGGGGAAGTATGACCTCATAGTCATGGATGTTTTTTCATCAACCCATGCTGTGCCGTTCCACCTTACGACGAGGGAGATGGTGGTGGAGCTTGAGAGGCACCTGAACGATGACGGAGTACTGTTCTTTAACGTAATATCATCTATTAACGGGAGTCAATCGCTTTTCTTCAGGTCTGTTTACAAGACTGTTGGAAGTGTTTTTCCGACTGTTTACGTTTTGCCTGTCAAGAAAAACGCTTCGGTGATGAATAATATAATCCTTATTGCGACTAAGTCGAACAGGAAATACTCACGGGAGGAGTTTGTGTCGAAGGTTGATTCCCTCAATGCCTCCGAGGAAATTCGTGGTTATCTCGATTATTCAGTTGACATGTTGTGGGATGAGGGTGTTGAATTGAGCGACGCGGTTGAGTTGTCTGATGAATATGCCCCCGTCGATTATGTCCTTTCTCAAGTCTAGGGGGCTTGTGCTTTTGTCGTAACGGGAGTTGGGTCTTGACTGATTATACGGCCCTCAATTCTGGCAAGTCCGCGCATTTATACGCCCCTTGGAAGATAATTTAACTATGGGAGTCAATCTGAAGGATATTGTTCCTCATGAGCCTTTGGAGTTCGGGCAGCTTAAGGGCAGGACTATCGCGGTAGATGCTTTGAATACTTTGTATCAGTTTCTCGCTTCCATCAGGCAGCCTGACGGAACGCCTTTGATGAACTCCAGTGGGGAGGTGACGTCGCATCTTACTGGCTTGCTGTATAGGACTTCCAATCTTTTGAGATTGGGTATTAAGCCTGTTTTCGTGTTTGACGGTAAGCCGCATAAGTTGAAGCATCATGAGCTTGAGAGGAGGGCGGAGTTCAAGAAGGAGTCGCAGGAAGAATGGCAGAAAGCTAGGGATGAAGGCAGGATTGAGGATGCTTTGAAGCATGCGAAGAGGACTTCCAGGATGACTGACGAGATGCTGGCTGACTCGAAAACGCTTTTGGATTACATGGGCGTTCCTTTTATTCAAGCCCCTTCCGAAGGCGAGGCGCAGTGTGCTTACATGTGTTTGAAGGGCGAGGCTTGGGCTGTTGGAAGCCAGGATTATGATGCTTTGTTGTTTGGGGCTCCAAGGGTTGTGAAGGGCTTGACTTTGAGCGGGAAGATGGAGCTGTCGATGATTGAGCTGGACAAGACTTTGTCCAGTCTTGGAGTTACAAGAGAGCAGTTGGTTGATGTTGCGATTCTTGTGGGCACTGACTTTAATGAAGGCGTTCATGGAATCGGCCCTAAGAAGGGTTTGAAGGCTGTGAAGGAAGACAAGATGGGCGAATTCCAGATGGAAGTTGATTTGAACGAGGTTAGGAGCATTTTTTTGAAGCCAGAGACTACTGACGTCTATGAAGTAAAGTGGGGTGTTGCAGATGAAAACGGTTTGGTTGAATTCTTGTGCAAAAGGCATGATTTCTCGCAGGCGAGGGTTGTGAACGCAGCCAGAGAGTTGGTTGAAAGCCAGAAGGCCTTCACACAACAGAGTTTGAGCAAATGGTTTTAGCCATTAGATTTGTTCTAGCGGCCTTATTCCGGATTCCAGCATTTTCTTTAAGTCTCTGGTGGGGTCTGCTATAATCCTTTCCGCAATCTTTCGTGTTATGACTCTGGCTTCATGCCTGTGCAGCTCCAATTCCACCCTCCTTCTGGTTTCCGTGTCAAGTGTTTCTCCCCCTAGAAGTCCTGCCATCCACTTAATCAACCCTTTTTGCGTTGTTTCATAGTCCATAGCAGTCATTGCTATTCCTTCCGGCATGCTTTCCCCTCCAGTCAGTTTTTCCCATACTGCTCTTTTTATCATTTGTGCCACTTGGGGCAGGGTTTTCTTTTGATGCGCATCTGTGCCACTTAAGTTGAGGGCCCGCGATAGCTTGCTTACCTCAAACCTTGCATCATTTTTCTTTAATGCATCATCTAAAGCCTTTTCTTCGCCGACGTCAACATATCTTGCAGCCAGGATGACGTCTGCAGCCGAAGCCTTTGGCCTCTGCCAGCTGTCTGATGTATACACCCGCTCCAAACCCGTTGCCTCTGCAATGCTGTCTTGGCTAACACCTAAGGCTTCAAGCGATGGCTCCCCACCGAGTGCGTTAATCCTGCTGGCAGTCATAAACAACTTGACGCAGTATATCCTCTCCCTTGGATTTCTGTGCTCTCTAATGGCTTTCGCCATCTTTGCTTTCAGTTCGTCAAAAGAATCTCCAGCCCATGCTTTAAGTATCCCCCTGACAGCAACATAAGACGCCTCTCTCTCCAGCATCCCAGTCAATCCTTCCTTGCCTTCAGGTGGTTTTATCTTAGACCTGAATTCACCATACAGTTCATCCAAATTTCTTCCAAGAGTCAGCCTCATAACGTCAGCCCATATCACCGCAGCAGTCCCGAGTTCATCCCTGCCGCCTGGCATCAACTCATTCACCTTTCTCGCAATTTGGTCAACTCTCTCTTCCAACACTTCAAGGTCTTCCCTCTTCCTGAAGTCCATTGGTCTTATATCCCTTACTCCTGCCATACCTGGAACTGGTATCGCGATTTTGGTTTCATCTGCTAGCGGTCTAGGAACTTCAACCTCCTGCAGCGGTTTTCCAGGCCGCGTCACATAAACTTTTGTCATACAACTTACTATTGGAGAAATCTGGCTAATAAG
>VGJA01000126.1 GCA_016867655.1 Candidatus Altarchaeales archaeon
TTCTGGAGTAATCTCAAAGTCTGTTGTCACTTCAGCAAACTTCTTCAGTTCGTTCACCGCGTCCCCGTGTGTTTTGTCTGCTACAAGAATTTTAGGCTTCATTTACACCACCCCCCGTTCTAAGTAGATTATATGAATTGTTTTATAAAATATACTAAGATGAGGTATAGGTGCAGGGATTTTTTGGTTACTTCAGACGGGATGGTGTTTTCAGTGACAGAGTATCTCCATCCTAAAGACCGGGTTTTCGGGATGCTGAGGTTTGTTCGGTTTCCGGTTTCCACGGGTTTTCAGTTTTCGGTTTCCAGTTTTCGAAGACTGGAGACCGAAGACCGTCCCCGAAGGGGATCCCCTTTAGGGGGAGAACTGAAAAAGTTAGGCACTACGGAAGACTCTTATGAATACTTGAAAAAACATCATCCAGAATATTTGTTCCAGATTGATGTAGACGGCACATTGCTTCAGGCTGTCCCTGAAAGCAAAATAGTAAAGGTCATAAAGCCTGAACAGTTTCTCAGAAAGTTGAAGCCCGATGACAGCTTCAAAAAGAAGATTCTGGATTTGGCAGGCATTCTCTCAAAAAAATCAGGTGTTCCGTTGAAGAAGTTTGGAGTCAGTGGTTCGGTGCTGGTGAATGCTCATGGAAAGGATTCAGACATTGATATGGTTGTTTATGGCTTGCGCAATTTCAGTAAGGTCAGGGCTTGTATGCCTGCCTTGGTTGCAAGCGGCGTTATACAAAAGTTAGGCACTACACAGTGGAAGAAACTGTATGAAAAACGCCTTCCACACAAAGAACTCTCCTTCCGGGAATTCGTCCGGCATGCTAAAAGAAAAAACAATGTCGGATTTTTTAATGGAACGAGATTTGACCTGCTCTGCACAAGAGACTGGAGTGAGATTTTTGGCAAGTATGGTGACGTTAAATTTGAAAAGTTAGGCACTACATACACCTTTAATAAAGGTCCCCCTTGTGGGGATACCCCTAACGGAGGGGTAGCATCAAATGGGGGTTTCGCCCCTCGTTTCACTCGGGGCTCAAGCTCCCTGAAAAAATCAACTAAAGTATGCATCCAAGCCAAAGTGACAGACGACTTTCTGGCGTTTGACTATCCTGCTAGATTTAAAGTGAAATCAGCCAGCGGCGTGACTGAAATAGTGTCCTACACCCACACCTATGCCGGCCAAGCCAGAAAAGGCGAAACCGTGGAAGCTCAAGGCGTATTAGAAAAAGTGATAAGCAAAAAAGGAAGCCGCCTGCGCCTCCTTATAGGCTCAACCAGAGAGGCTAAAGGAGAATACATCAAAGTATTGCAATAAAAAAGCCTTACATACTGGGGTTTTCCAGCTTAAAAAGCCTTTTTCAATAACAATGTTTTAACCCCTTTCTTCAATATATTATCTGCAATGGCTGCAGTCAGTTTGTCGACCAGTGTTTCTAAACTAAAGTTAGCAAGCCCTGTTATCCTGGCTTCAGGCATACTGGACTTGAACGCAGGCTTGATGAAACGCGTTGCAAGTTCTGGAGTTGGCGCAATCACGACTAAAAGCATTGGGTTGAACGCCAGAAAAGGCAATCCAAACCCGACTATAGTTGAAGTCTATGACGGGCTTTTGAATTCAATGGGCTTGTGCAACCCAGGCATAGAGGAATTCAAAAAAGAGTTGGATGAATTAAAGGGCGTTAAAATCCCGGTAATAGGCAGCGTTTACGCTGGAAGCCCAAAAGAATTTTCACTGGTTGCAGGCAAGATGGCCGAGTGCAATGTCAGCGCAGTAGAATTGAACGTCTCCTGCCCGAATGTAAGCAAAGGCGAGAAATTTGGAGAGGCCATAGGTAAAAACCCGAAGCTGGTTGCCGAAGTCGTGAAGGCAGTGAAATCTAAGGTAAGAAAGCTAGTCATCGTTAAACTAACCCCCAACGTCAGCGACATTGCTGAAATAGCATTGTCTGCGGAAAAAGCGGGCGCAGACGCCTTGACTGCTGTAAACACTTTCGGCCCTGGCATGGCTATCAATATTGACGCCCGCAAGCCTGTTCTTGGAAACAAGTTCGGAGGCTTGAGCGGGCCTGCAGTAAAGCCTCTAGCCTTGGCCTGCGTCTACAAGATTTCCGAAAAAGTTAAAATTCCGGTAATCGGCTGCGGCGGAATCGCTTCAGGCAGGGATGTTGTGGAATTTCTTATGGCCGGCGCCAAGGCTGTTGAAGTGGGCACTGCAGCATACTTAAAGAACATTGAAGTCTTCAACAGAATAAACCGCGAAATAGCAGGCTTCATGCAAAAGAACAAGTTCAAAAAGATTGAAGACATGGTTGGTTTAGCTCACAGGTGAAAACATTGGACGCTCCTGAAATGGTTGAAATACTTTCTGTCGTGAAAGAAAACAGTTTGGTTAAAACTCTGACTTTAGACTGCAAGCTTAAAGCCAAGCCCGGACAGTTCATCATGCTTTGGATTCCAGGCGTTGATGAAAAACCATTCAGCTTGAGTAAAATAAACGGAAGCAAGATTGAAGTCACTTTCAAGAAACTCGGCCCGTTCACTGAAAAACTTTTCAGCCTGAAGGCTGGAGATAAAGTGGGCGTGAGAGGTCCCTATGGAAACGGCTTCAGGCTGGCAGGCAGCAAAATATGCTTCATCTCAGGCGGCGTAGGGCTTGCCCCGTTGATGCCTTTGATTGAACAGGCAGTAAAAAAGAAAAGGAATGTTACAGTAATCTCCGGATTCAAAGACAAAACCCAGTTGTTGTTCCAGAATAGACTTTCAAGGCTTAAAGCTGAATTGCACATTGTGACAGACGACGGCTCTTACAGCCGAAAGGCTTTTTCCACAGACATATTTGAAAGCCTGCTAGCAAGCCAAAAATACAGCCAAGTCTACTGCTGCGGTCCTGAACTAATGATGAAAAAGACCTTGGACCTCTGTTTGAAGAAAAAAATCCCCTGCCAGTTGAGCGCAGAACGCTACATGAAATGCGCAGTCGGCTTGTGCGGCCAATGTTGTCTAGCAGGCTTCAGAGTCTGTAAAGACGGTCCAGTCTTCACAGAAAAACAACTCAAAGACACAGAATTCGGAACATACTCCAGAAACGCGGAAGGAAAAAGAATCCCGCTACACTGGTAATAGTCCCTCTTTCTTCAGTGTTTCTCCATAGAATCTTATTAGAGTGCTTCTTGCTATATCTGGCAGTTCCATTTTTTTTGCCATCCAGAAGTCAAGTATCGAATGCATTCCAACATCCTGCGGGTCAAGGCCTTCCAAATAGCGGTTTATTTTTCCAATTCTTCTCGCATCCAAAATTTCAGGATTACGGATTATGCTGAATTTCGGGTTTGTGTCACTTCCAATCTCGCCTGGCTCCACTTCATATCTCACACCTTCATGATAGAAGTGGACGTTTGAGTGCGTTCCAAAGCGGGTGAAGACTGCGGGAACTCCAGCGCACCTTAATGCTGTTGCCGTTGCCAGAGAGTAGTCCAAACA
>VGJA01000127.1 GCA_016867655.1 Candidatus Altarchaeales archaeon
GGGAAGTTTTGGTTGCAGCCTGCGACCGAGAAATACTGGGAAAAAAGTTTTCCCATGGGAGACTGCAAATTGAAGTGAATGAAAAGTTCTATAAGGGCGATTTGGCTGGCGTGGAGGAGGTTTTTTCCGCCCTGGAAAAGGCTTCTATAGCTAATATTGTTGGGAACAATATTGTTGAAAGGGCGCTGGAGAAGTCTTGGGTTGACAAGGAAAAGGTGATTGACATCGGCGGAGTGAAGCACGCTCAGATTGTTTGCATAACAAAAGTAAAGTGAAATACATCGAGTTGCCGAGAAAGGTTTTGGTGGGAGAGAATGTTATAGACAAGGTGAAGGATGTTGCTTCAGACTTGGGTTTAAGAGGGGAAAACATTCTGGTTGCAGACGATACTACCAAAAAGATTGCTGGCGACAAGATTGCTAGCATTCTTGGCTCGGAAATTTTTGTTGCAGGCGAAAACGCTTTGGAAGACGTTGGCAGATTGGCCGGGAAAGAATGCAATTATATGATAGCCTGCGGCGGCGGAACAATCAATGATATAACCAAGCTGGCTTCTTTCAGAAAAAAAATACCGTATATCAATGTGCCGACTTCGGCAAGCCATGACGGCATCGCCAGCCCGCAAGCCAGTCTAAAGGGTGACAAGCCTGTTTCAGTCAGAGCGCAGTGTCCTTTGGGAGTGATAGCAGACACAAGAATACTGGAGAACGCTCCCAAAAGGCTGAATGCAGCAGGATGCGCCGATGTTATCTCCAATTACACTGCAGTCTTGGATTGGAAGCTGGCATACAAGGAAAAAAAGGAATACTACGGAGACTATGCCGCAACGTTGAGTGAGATGAGCGCCAGCATTGTGATGGAAAACGCGGGAAAAATCAGGAGTAATATTAGTATATTAGTGGAGGCTTTGATTTCCAGCGGAGTCGCCATAGGAATCGCAGGCAGCAGCAGGCCGTGCAGCGGCTCGGAACATTTGTTCAGCCACGCCCTGGATTTGATTTGCGAAAAACCCGGGTTGCACGGAGAACAATGCGGAATAGGAACCATAATGATGGCCTGCTTGCACAAGGCAGACTGGAAGAAGATTAAAAAAGCTTTGGAAGAATGCGGGGCGCCAACAACAGCAAGACAAATCGGATTAAGCAATGAGGACATAATAAAGGCGTTGACCATGGCGCACAAAATCAGGGACAGATATACCATACTGAGAAACGGATTATCTGAAAAACAGGCCAGAGAGCTGGCTGAAAAAACAGGCGTCATCTAGCTGCTGTTTTTATCCTAACAGGGGAATATTTTTAAGGCTATGGCTACAATACAAGGCTGGATTGCAAAAAAAGGCAGGCTTCATTTCACTCTGATTGACCCAGACAAGCAGAATCCAAAAGAGGCCGGCTTGCTGGCAGAGAAATGTAGTGATTTTGGGACAGATGCTATTATGGTAGGCGGTTCAACAGTGAGCGGAGCCTTGGTTGATGAAACAGTCAAGGCAATAAAGAAAGCCTGCAAGCTTCCTGTGATACTGTTTCCCAGCACTGCCGGAGGAGTCTCGCCTAACGCAGACTACGTATTCTGGATGATGTTGATGAACTCCACCAACAGAAGGTTTTTGGTTGGAGAGCAGGTGAAGGCTGCGATTCCGCTGAGCAAGACTAGAATCAAGACGATACCCATGGGTTACATTGTAGTTAGCACCAGTTCAAAGCCGACTACTGTGGAAAAAGTCGGGGAAGTGGACAGGATTCTGGAAAATGACTTTGAAAAAGCAATATCATACGCATTGACGGCGGAATACTTTGGAATGGAGTGCGTTTACTTGGAAGCAGGCAGCGGGGCTGAAAAGCCAGTGTCAGACGAGATGGTAATGCAGGTAAAGAATATTCTTAAAATTCCTGTGATAGTCGGCGGGGGGATTAAGACTCCTGAAGAAGCAAGAAAGAAAGCCAAAGCCGGAGCGGACGTGATTGTGACTGGAACGATAGTTGAGAAGAATCCAGGAGTGATAAAAGAGATTATCAAAGCGTTTAAAAAATGATTGCAGTAGTAGACTACGGGGCGTCAAACCTGAAAAGCGTATTGAACGCATTCAAGTCCATCGGCGTTAAGGTAAAGATTGCAAGCAAGCCGGAAATCATCGAAAAGGCTGATGCGATAATCCTGCCTGGAGTAGGAAATTTCGGAGATGCAATGAAAAGTCTTGCAGGCAGCAAAAAGATTATTCTAAAAAAGATTGAGGAGGGAACTCCTTTTCTAGGACTTTGCCTGGGCATACAACTGGTAATGCAGGAAAGCCAGGAAGCCAAGGGAGTGAAAGGCCTGGGAGTGATAGAAGGAGACTGCAAGAAATTTTCTGGAAAGCTTAAGGTTCCTCACATGGGCTGGAACACTGTGAAAATCAAAAAGAAAAATCCCTTGTTTGAAGGAATAGAAGACGATGAATTCTTCTACTTCGTGCACAGCTATTACCCAAACCCAGGGGACAAGAAAACGATAGCGGGCGCCACAGAATACGGAGTGGAATTCCCATCAGTCATCATAAAGGACAACGTTTACGCCACGCAGTTTCACCCTGAAAAAAGCGGAAACCCGGGATTAAAGATTCTGAAAAATTTCGCAAAACTTGTGTGAGATGGAAGACAGAGCAATACTGTTAGAAGAATTTCTCAATTCGATTAGAGGAATTGTTATTGTTGAAGGCATCAAAGACAAAAAAGCCTTGGAATCCCTGGGCGTGGAAAACATTGTGCAGTTGCACGCGGGCAATTCAATGCTTGAAGTCGTGGAAAAAATCCAGGGACGCAGGAATGTTGCAATACTGACCGACCTCGACCAGAACGGAAAAATACTCAGAAGACAGCTTCTAAAACTTTTTTCAATGTACGGCATCATGGAAGACAGAAAGCCGAGAGAGATTCTGGCCAAAATGAGGGTGAGTTATATAGAAGGATTAAAATAGGATATGAAAGGAACAATAGAAGGCTTGACTTGGGAGACCAGTTTCACCAGCCTAAGCTACGATTGCTCTAAATGCAGGATAGGCTGCTGCAGGCTCTACGAAATCAGGCTGACTTCAAACGACCTCAAGAGGATTGCTGACAAGCACGCAAGCCTGAAAAAGATAGTTGACCTGAAGGACGACAAGACTGCAATGAAAAGAACAAAAGATGGGTGCATTATGCTGGAAAAAAATTTGTGCAGGATACACGACATAAAACCGAGAGTCTGCAGGACTTTTCCATTGTTCATGAACCCGGCTTCAAACGGAGTCATGAAGATAGACTGTGTGAGACTGTGCCCTGAAGGCAAAGAAGGCCTGAAAGTGGATGAAAAAGAAGTCAACGAGTGCGTCAAAATGCTGGCCAGGGAATACGGAGACTACTATGGCATGCAGGCGAAACACTACAGAAACTTGACAGACAAATTGAAAGGCAGGCATCCACTGCTTGAAAACCTGGAGAAGATTGAAAAGA
>VGJA01000128.1 GCA_016867655.1 Candidatus Altarchaeales archaeon
TAGACTACAAACAAATGAGGAACGTCCACAAGGGCATTAAGATGGAGTTTTATGACGCAGGCCATATTCCAGGCAGCGCAAGCATTTTGCTGGAGCTTGAAGGCAAAAGACTGCTTTACACAGGGGACATAAACAATAGGGATACTAGACTTCTCAAGGGGGCTGTCGTTCCGAAGGCTGACATTTTGGTGACTGAAACCACCTACGGCAACCGCATTCACCCTAACCGCAGGGATTCTGAAAAAGCCTTGATTGCGAGCATTGAAGAAACAGTCGACTCAGGCGGCATCGCCCTGCTCCCAGTATTCTCGGTCGGCCGCAGCCAGGAAATTCTATTGGTCTTGCAGGACTTGGAGATTCCAATCTACCTGGACGGCTTGGCGAAGCTTGCAAGCAAAATAATAGTCAGCAATGGCAAGTACGTGAAAAACGCGCAGGAACTCCAAAAAGCAGTCAATCATTCCATCTGGATTGAGCACAACAACCAAAGAAAGGATGCCTGCAAGGAACCTTGCATAATTCTTACAACAGCCGGCATGCTAAACGGCGGCCCGGTAATACAGTATATGCGCATGCTGGCTGAAGACAAAAAGAACAGTATTCTGCTGACCGGCTACCAGGTTGAGGGCACCAATGGAAGACTTCTGCTGGAGAAAGGCCACGTCATAGACCCGGAAACCCAAAAAAAGATTATAGCTAAAGCCTTGATAAGGCAGTTCGATTTTTCAGCCCACGCAGACCAGGAAGGCTTGCTGGAAATCGCCAGGAAAACAAGTCCTGAAGAAGTAATCCTAGTGCACGGAAGCCCGGAAGCAACCCAAGCGTTGAAACAAAAAATGGAAGACGAATACAAAGTCCACACGCCCAAACTAAACGAAACAATAGAAATCTAACTTTTGATTATGCCCCGCCTTTTCAAAACCTTTTCCATCGCATTGACAACTTTTGGGTCGAACTGTCTGCCAGAATTTCTTTTTATCTCAGCCCAAGCGTCATCCACTTCTCTGTGTCTGGCCACGTGGCCTTGTTCCTTGCTCACCATCGCATCAAACGCGTCTGCAGCAGAAATAATCCTGGTGTAAAGCATGATGTTCTCTCCACTAAGCCCGTCTGGATAGCCGCTTCCGTCAAATTTTTCGTGGTGGTGTAAGGCGGCGTCAACAACTACTGAACTGCATCCACTCCTCCTGAGGTAGTCAGCACCCAAATGTACATGTTCTTTTATCGTAACATACTCTTCGCCTGTCAATACTCCTGGCTTCAGCACCAGGCTCGCAGGAAGAAAGATTTTCCCGACGTCGTGAGTCATCGCGGCTTTGCTCAGCAGCTCTATGTCGCCTCCATCCAAACCCATCTCCCGTCCAATCTCTATGGCCAATTCAGAGGTTCTGGTGCCGTGGGTTGTATAGTTATATACATTACCGCCTATTTTCATATTGAGTATGCTGGGCAGGTCTTTCAGCTTTAGGTTAGGATCATCCACCCTAAACTCTATCTCCCTTTCCACTTAAACCACCTTTCCTCCTTGATATCTTCCGTTGTAGCTTTTGCTGTTTCCCTCAACTTCTTCAAACACAATTTGAGCTATTTTAGCGTTCCTTTCTAGTTTAAACTCTTGGTCTGAAGCATTCTTCAAACCCATGGTCAAAGTGCCGTTGAAGCCAGGGTCCACCACTGCCGTTGCAAGCATGCACCCGCACCTAAATATGCTGGACCTCGGTAGAATGCGCGCCATCACGTTGACAGGCATGTTCACCTTCTCCAAACTTTCAACCAGAATGTAGTCTCCAGGCTTCAGGGTGAAGGAATCGCCCTCCAATTCCACCACCTTCGGCGTCCTCCTATCCTTAACTCCGATAAAAGAGTCTGAAGCCAGTTTGTAGGCCCTGCCTAACCTCAAGTCATAGCCCGCGCTTTCAAGACAATCACTGCTATAGTTCTCCAGAAGCTTTTTCTCCTCAACCAGCCTTAAAATCCTGCAGTCGCCGAGTATCATTTAGATTAACCATATTAGTCTTTGATGCTGAAAAAGGATATCTGCAAGCCTGCCGGAACCTATTTTTTAGCAGTAAACCCATATCTTATCCTTCAAAAAATGATTCAAGTCAATCGAGACACCTGCTGCTATTGCGGTGGCTGCGTTGGCGTCTGCCCTGTAGACGCTTTGGAGCTTGAAGAAACCGTTCTAAAGGTCAGCGAAAAATGCACTGAATGCGGTATATGCGCCAAATTCTGTCCCGTTGGGGCTTTGAAAAAGCCTGCTGGAGGCGGGAAATGAAAGACTTTGACGTTGACGTGGTGGTTGTCGGCGCCGGGCCTGCCGGCAGCATTGCAGCAAGGTTTTTGGCTGAAAACAAAGTCAACGTTCTTGTATTGGAAAAGCGCCAGGAAATCGGCGCTCCAAAAAGGTGTGCGGAAGGTTTGAACCTGCTTGGCCTGCGGGCTGTTGGAGTCGAGCCCAACCCACTGTGGGCTGTGAACGAAATCTACGGCGCAATTCTATACTCGCCAAGCGGCAAACAGGTTAGGCTGAAGAATGACAAAAACATGGGCTTTCTTTTGGAGAGAAAGATTTTTGAAAAACATTTGGCTGCGCAGGCGATAGACAAGGGCGCCAAGTATATGGTGAAAACCAGAGCGTTGTCTGTGTTAAAAGAAAACGGCTTTGTTGTTGGATTAAAGGCCGAACACATGGGCGAAGTCTTCAACGTCAAAGCCAAAATCGTGATTGCAGCAGACGGCGTTGACAGCAAAATAGGCCGTTCAGCAGGCTTGAACACAGTCAACAAGCTTTCTGACTACCATTCGGGCTTCCAGTATGAGATGGCTGGCGTCAAAGTTGAGGAAGACATGCTCCACATTTTTTTTGGAGACGACACCGCGCCAAAAGGCTACGTTTGGATTTTCCCTAAAGGCAGTGGCATAGCAAACGTCGGCATCGGCATACTAAGCCAGCTTTCTGAAGAAGGAAAAAGGGCGAGAGACTTTTTGGACCGGTTCATTGAAAGCCATCCTGAAATCTTCTCCAAAGCCAGCCCGATTGAAATAAACGCAGGCGGTATTCCAGTAAGCAGCTGTTCCGAGTGTTTTGTCGCCAATGGAATAATGCTTGTGGGCGACGCAGCCCAGCAGGTGAACCCAATACACGGTGGTGGGATTTCGCTGGCGATGAACGCAGGCAAGATTGCAGCAGAAACTGCAGTAAAAGCCCTCCAGAAGGGCGACTACTCCAAGGAAACGCTCTTTGAGTATCAAAAACAATGGCGCAATACCGACGGCAGGCGCATGAAAAAACTATTGAAACTAAGGCATTTGCTTGAAAAATTCGAGAGAGAAGACTTTGAAAGGCTCGCTAACGTAATAAACGGAAACGAAGTAATGGGCGTCATTGCCGGAGACTACAGCAAACTACTCAAAGTCTTAGTTAAAGTTCCGAGACTACTGCCCCTCGCCA
>VGJA01000129.1 GCA_016867655.1 Candidatus Altarchaeales archaeon
TCTCTAGTATAGTAGCCTGAAATAAAGTTAGTTGCCTTCCAGTTCAGCCGGCTTTTAATATATTATATTCTTAATATCTTAGGTTTTTAGGATGACGAGATGTTCCAGAGTTTCAGGGTTTTTGCCTGCAGCAGCCTTGCTGCTTTTGCTTTCTTTTACAGTTCAATCTGCGAAGATGGAGGCTAGCTTGCTTTGGAAGTATGATTTGAGGGTTAGCAACCAGAATCTTTTTGTTGTGGATTTGACTGGCGACGGCACCAGGGAGATTGTTGCTGACGCACCCCAAAGCGGCATAGTTTATGCCATAAACAGCAATGGGGAACAAGCTTGGAGGTATAGCGTTGGCGCTTATTTCTACGACTTCTATGCTACTGAGCCGGATTCAAATGGTGTTTTTTTGGTCGCCGGCATGTTTAGGAACGCCAACGGCGTTGACTCAACGGGCAAAGTGGTCTGGAGGAGGCCTATGGGTTATTCTGACGCTAGGTCTGTTTTTGCCTCAGATTTGAACAACGATGGCCGACTTGATTTTGTAATCGGAAGTTTTTCCGGGACCAGAACCAGCATGGAGGTTGTGGACTCAAACGGCCAGCTGATTGAGGAAGTGGCTTTGAAGGGCAGGCAGATTCCCTATGTGACGGCTGCTGCGGACATCAACGGCGACAACATGAAGGAGATTTTGACTGGAGGCGCGATTTTTTCGATAAACACGATAGCTGAGAACTATGAGTTGATTCCTGGGAAGGGGAATTTCTATGTCTTTGACAACAAGGGCAAGCTTCTTTGGAGTGCTGATGAAGGCGTTTATTCTGTTGATGCCGGCGACTTGGATGGAGACGGGTTTTTGGAGGTTCTTCTTGGAACGTCAGCGCAGGTTGTGGCCTACAACTACAAGGGAGAAAAACAATGGTCCTTTAATACTGGAGGAACCGTGAAGTCCCTGCTGGTTGGAGACGTGAACAACGACTCGGTGAATGAGGTGGTTGCAGGCGCTGGAAAGAAGGTGTTTTTGATAGATGGTAAAGGAGACAAAAAGTGGGATTACAGTGCTGACACTCCTGTTGTGAGCATTGACGTGGAGGATATTGACGGAAACGGCAACCTTGAGGTGATTATAGGCTCTACAACAGTTGAGGTAGTGAGCGACAAGGGGGTGAAGATGTGGGAGTCTGAAGCCCTGAGGACTTTGACTAAGGTTGTTGCCGAGGACATCAACGGAGACACTTTTGTCGAATTGGTTGCAGGCTCCAGCGACGGTTTTGTGAGGGTTTATGAGACTGCGAAGTATGCCAAAGGCCAGAGGGCGGTAAGCTACAAAAGCCTTGCCGAGGCGAGATACGACCAGATGGACTACACTAACGCAAAGTATTATGCTGAAAACGCGCTGGCTTTGTATGAGGATTTGAATGATGTTAGGGGCGTTAAGGACATGAAGGATTTTCTGTCTAAAGTGGACGCCAGGATTGAGGCAGACGGCTACTACAACATTTCGATGACCTTGTTCAGAAAAGGGGATTATGCCGAGGCGAGTGAGTATGCTGTAAAGGCCAACCAGGTTTACAGGAATATTGGGACTTCCTTTGGTTACATAGAGCAGCTGAATGCTGTGATAGACACCTACAGGAACATTTCAGACTCTTGGAATCAATACAACATGTCTGTTGAGCTGTATCAGAGCGGTAGCTATTCCGAAGCAAGCAGTCACGCCTTGAATGCAAGAAACCTTTACTTGATTTTGAACAATACTGACATGGTTTTAAAGTGTGAGCAGGTTTACAACAACTCGGTGGACCATATTGCAGCCGACGGTTTTTTTGCTGAAGCCCAAGTTCTTCAAGAGACGGGCAATGTTTCAGCCAGCCTGGAGTATTACAGCAGGGCTGATGAAATCTACCTAAGGCTTGGAGACGTCAATGGAACGCAGAATGTTAAGGAAAACGTTGACAAAATAAACAGCGCACTATGGAGGAAGGACTTAAGGAAGTATGGTTGGGTTGCCATTGGAATCGGGTTTTTGCTGGCAGTCTTTCTTGTGGTAGTCATAGCGTCCTGGCTTATCGCCAAAACCAAAGGCGGCGAGTTCAAACTGCTGTTTGGAGCGGAGTCGAAAAAACCTGAGCCTATAGGGGGAGAGTTGTTTAAGTCAAAGGCTGGCTCAAGCTTGGGGAAGAAATAGAAAAATTATAAACCCGATGTGTTAATAGATAAATGAAAAATGACTAAAAGAAGGAGGCCAAAAACAGGAAACCGAATGCTGGAAACCCGTGAAAACCGTGGAAACCTAGAGTTTGTCAGAGTGGAGAAAGACTTGGAGGAATCTCTGAAGGATGATTCAGGCATTGTTGACTTGGACATGAGAGATAGGGAGTTCAGCGTAAAGAAGAAGGTTGTGAATGTTTCTGAGGTGGCCGAACGCCAGCTGCCGGAATACAAAGGCATGGGAATGTTTTACAGGAAGTTTGTCTCCAAATTGAAGAATGCTTTGAAGTAATTTTTTTATGGACAAATCTGGGATAAAAAGGCTTTTTGAGAAGGAGAAGCTGGAGAAGGATGTTTTAAACCGCCTGCTGTGGGACAAGAAGTTGGATGGAAAAGATTTTACGGTAGGCTATGCAGACCGCTTCAAAAGCAGGTTGGCTGAAATACCTTACAGTGAGATAACATTGGGGGGTGATTTTTTCCGCCACAAAGAAAGCCTGATTCCGATGCACAGGATTAGAGAAGTGAAGTATAGAGGCGCTGTGGTCTGGGCGAAAAGGAAGAAAGACTGAATATTTCGGTTTGGAGACATGGAAACCACTGCACCTCATCTAGGTGCATCCCCGCAAGGGAGAAAAGCAAAATCCGCCAAAACCTGAAAACCGAATTTAGTCTTCTTCGTAGTTTCTTTTCAAGTATTTTTTTATTCCGTCTATGAGTATTATGAGCTGGGGCTGGCTTTTGGTTGTGAATTCTTCTTGTTTGATGCGTTCTATTTGCCTGAGGTGCTCCCTCTTAGACTGTTCTATGCTGTGCGGGTTCTTCATGTACAAGACTATGAATTCAGCAGCTTTTTCTCCTGCAAGCCATTTGGGCAGTATCACATAGTCCGCGCCGTTGCTGTATAATTCTTCAGCGTGGTCTATTGTGCTGGCGGTGATTATTACCAGTATCTTTGGGTTTATTTTTTTGGCCAGGTCTATCAAAAGCAGGTTGTCTTCCAGTCGGGGGATGGTTGAGATGACAATGTCTGCGTCTTCCAGTCTGGCTCTGCGCAAAACCTCGACATCGCCTATGTCGCCATACATGCAGGGGATTCCCTCACTGGAAAGCCCTTCAATGATGTCTGGGTCGAACTCTATGACCAGTATTTCCTTGTTCATCTCCCTCAAGGCTTTTACTATGCTGTAG
>VGJA01000130.1 GCA_016867655.1 Candidatus Altarchaeales archaeon
ACTTTGGGCGACTCTTCCTACAGAAAGGCGGAATACTATTACATAAACAGCAACTTCCTGCTTTCTGCGGAGTATGCAAGGAACGCAAGCATGTATTATGGCATAGCCGGCGAGGAGACTGGAAAGGCGAAGGCTGAGAACCTGCTTAAACTGGCGTTGGAGAAAATTACGCCATCTACAACAACAACGTCGACTACCATTACAACGCCTGTGGAGAAAGTCGACGTCATGGACTACGCCCTTGCGGGAGTGGTCCTACTCTTCTTGGCGATACTATTTCTTGCGTTTAGAAGGAAGTAGCTTTTCCTTGTTCTTCACCCTCCTGTAGTGCACCATGACTTCTTCTGGAGTATTGGCCTTCACTTTTCCGAAAACGTGGGGGTGCCTTCTAACAATCTTGTCTTTCACTTCAGACATCACGTCATAGATGTCAAACCTCTTCTGTTCTTTAGCCATCTGGCAGAGGAAGACAATATTCCACAACAAGTCGCCCAACTCTTCCCTAAGGTTTTCGTAGTCTTCTTTTTTTATCGCCTGCAAGACTTCATCGCTCTCATCCTTCAAATGCTTCAGAAAATCCTTGAACTTTTGCTTGCGGTCCCAAGGACAACCCCTCTCGCTGCGCATATGAGCCATCAACCCGACCAAATCCTCCAAAGTGGTCTTGGATTTTTTCGCCATGACCTATAATATGGAAAAGGCTTCTTAAATTAAGGGTTTTCAGTCTTCGGTTTTCCCCTTTACAGGGATTCATGCCATAGGCATGAACGGTCTTCAGCTTTGAGTTTCGGGTTTGATTCTATGGTTTTGTTTTTGCGGTTTTGATTTCTGATTTTGGATTTTTGATTCTTTGCATTCCTTTTTTCAGTGTTCAGTCTTCAGAAAACTGGAAACCATGAAAACTTGTCCCCAAAGGGATCCCTAATAAGTTGACCGAGCGAAGTGAGGGTTGACTGATCCCCGAAGGGGAGAAGGTTGACTGATCCCCAAAGGGGAGAAGGTTGACTGATCCCCAAAGGGGAGAAGGAAATACCTGAAAGGTGAAATACCTGAAAGGTGAAATACCCGAAGGGTGGGGAAAACCGCCTTATTTTGCTTTGGGTTTTTTCTTCAAGTCGACTATGGATTCGTCAGCCCATACTTCAGACAAGTCTTCTTCCTTTTCTTGAGCTTCTTTGGACCATTCGCTGTAGGATTCTCTCACCTTCCTGTCGTCTCTCCTCTGTTCCCTCACCTGCGACCTCTCCTTCGCCTTAATGCAGAATTCGCATATCGCCTGAGGGTTTCTGGTGGGCCTGCCGCACATACCGCAGTTGAACATTTTGGGTAAATTATATTGACTGGTCGTTAAATAAATGGGTGGGGTGAAAGAAGTGTACAAGTTTTTGTTTTTATATGCTCTCCCTCTTATGTGGGTAGGATGAAAAGGAGTGTGAATGTTTCTTGTTTTTTTTATGTGTTTTAACTAAGTGGGTGTTTTAAGAAAGGACTCTGCATGTTTTTGTTCTTTTATGTAATTTTTCTCGCCAGGCAATTTCCTATCGATTTGTTCTTCACATGCCAAATACTGTGTCCCTCAGCTTTGCCATCTCAATGTCTACTTCAATCAACTCCTTCTGGTAGCCGTTCATAATGCCCCTAAAATTCTTCTCGCTCATCAAGCCGTCTTTATACCTGTCTTCAGCCAGTTCAATCAGCTTTACCAGACGCTTGCGGTTGTTCTTCATGTCTTCCAACATCAACTCCCTACTTCTTCTCTCCTCCAGAGCGTCCGTAATCCTTCGCTCCTCCTTCACAATACCATAGACTTCCTTCCTTTCGACGAATTTTTCCTTCTCCTCTAATTCAGTCAACTTCGCTTTTTTCAGCCTTTCCTCCCTCCCCCTAAGCCTTTCCTCCCGCGCTTTCAAATCGTCTACAGTCAGTTCTTTTTCGCTTTTAGGCTTTGGGAGCATTCTCTCTTCAGGGGCCTTCATCTGTTGGGCTTCCTTCTGCTTCTGCGCGAGCTCCCTGTCCATTGCGCTTTGGATTTCACTCCACTCTTTGGACTTGAGGCGCTCCTCGCGCATTTCAATAACCTTCATAATGATGAACAGGGCTATGGCCACCGCAATCGGCATGAAAATTATAATTAGTATCAGAAACGGGTTCTGCCTCAAAAAATCGAGGGGGTTTGTAATGGCCATAGGTGTTAAAATATGCTAAAGAGGGTTAATATCCTCTAACAGCAGAGGGCGGGATTTAAAAAGCCTTAATATAATATTATAGACATTATTTTACTTTGTGTGGAGGTAGCTAAATGATGAAAAAATTGTTTTGCATATGTTTTTTGATGTTGATACTACCATTTTGCGCTAGCGCAACTTATATTAGTTTGTCTTCAAGTGTTGACCTGGAAAGGGTTGTCAACACAACAACAGCTGAAGCTAACCTGTCCATAACAAACAACGGCGATGAACCAGCGTATGACGTAATAGTCGAACCCGTCTCTTATATGGGCTTTACTGCGGGTCAGCTGACTCTTGGCAACATAAAGCCAAACGAGACTATTTCAGGGACAATCGCGTTAACGATTCCCGAGGACGCCCTTCCAGGCAGGTACTCGATGGGACTTATGATAAGGTACAATGACTTGAACAATTACCCCTTCACGTTTGTGACTCCACTAAGGCTGTTCTACAAGATAGCAATACAGTCGAATGTTGTTGGTCTTCTAAGCGAAGTCGAAATAGCTGGCGACAGAGAGGAGGTAATGACGCTTAAAATCCAAAACAGGGATGACAAGCCGCATGATGTTACAGTGAAACTATACACACCAAACCAAATAAGCGTTGATGAGAAGGAGAAGAAAGTAACCCTACGGCAGAGCAGTGAAACCGTGGTTGACTTTAATGTGTCCTCGCTTGGAGCATTGCCTGGAGGCAATTTCTTCGTCTTCGCGACCATAGACTACGACGACGACGGCAAGCACTATTCTGTGATATCCAGCAACGGTAGAATCCTAACAACCAAGGAGAGGTACATAATGGGCATGCTGCTGCCTGTGATAGTAGGTGCAATTGTTATCCTGGTTGTTGTGATAGTATACCTCCAGCTCAAGCCGAAAAAACAAGCTCCCGCTGAGGCAAAGGAGGAGAAGCAGCGTGCTGTAGGCAAGAAAAAGTAGTCTAGTCGCATTTTGAACTAGACTGAAGGAATTGTTTTCATATTTTAGCCGATAAGCCGTAAAATGGTAAAAACCAGTGGGAAAAAGGAGCAGTCAAATTTCTTGGAAAACAAAAGACTGGTAGGGTTTCCTCAGTTGTCCCCGTTAATGGGGGGGTTGTTGAATTTTTTGCTCAACAACTGGTCCACCTTAGTGACCTTTGTGTTAATCTACCTTT
>VGJA01000131.1 GCA_016867655.1 Candidatus Altarchaeales archaeon
TGCTGTTAATGAAATCATTACCAAAGAATTCTCAAAGATTGGTCTTGTGAACGAGGACGGCAAGATGGAGTTCGGCTTTGACATGAAACGCCATTTTATTCTCGTCGATGTCCTCGGTACCTTGGACGAGTGCAGGTTCACTTATGATGGATTACCGGTCAGCAAGGAGGTTGCGAGAATCTTCTATAGGAATACGAAGTGGTATAGTGCAGTTGAAGAGGCGAAGAAAAAGGACAGGCAGAATTGGAAGGAGATATGCAAGTTAAATCCGCCTGTGCTTCCAAAGAAACTGAAGGATGCTATTTCCAACATATACTGCGCATGCACCAACGAAATCACACAAAGGGAATGGTTTAAAAACACTCCCTCATTGAGGGAAAGTCTTAAAGACATTAGAGAGGTGCTAAAACTATGAAATGTTTTATGGAATTTGGAGGTGGACTGAAATGATTCAAGTGTCGGGCCTCGGGAGATTGAAGCTCATACAGTTGTTCACGCTTTCGCTTGTGTTTGGAGCAATATCCGGAATACTCTCGCTTGTGCTGTGGTACAGCGGAGCGAGCGGGATGGGAGGAGTGATGTTCGCCCTCCTGTTGTCCTGCGTAATGATTTTCATACAGTGGCTCATCGGCCCGTCGCTTATCAGGATGATGACTCGCATGAAAGAAGTTTCAGAAGAGCAGGCTCCAGATCTCCATGCGATTGTTGGCAAATTTGCAAAGGACGCTAAAATCCCCAAACCAAAGCTCTATCTCGTCAATGATCCTACTCCTAATGCCTTCGCCTTTGGCAGAACCCAGTCCTCTTCAGGAATCGCAGTCCACACAGGCCTGCTTAACATCCTCAACAAAGAAGAAGTTGAAGGTGTGCTAGCGCATGAGATAGCGCATATCAAGCACAAAGACGTCCTGGTTATGACAGTTGCAAGCGTCCTTCCAATAATGCTCTACTTCCTGGTAATAGTCTTGGGCTCAGGGAATAGGGACAGGGAAGGAAGGGGGGGCAATGCGCTAGTCGTGTTCATTGGAGCTCAGATGGCGAGCTTCTTGGGCCAGCTCCTCGTCATGTGGCTTTCCAGGCAAAGAGAATACTATGCAGACGCCTATAGCGCTATTGCGACAAAGAAACCGATTGCGTTGATGCGCAGCCTAGCCAAAATAGGCTACAGCATGCCAAAAAACGCAGAAAAGAACACTGCATTGTCTGCCTTCTACATAAGCGATCCAAAGCCTGAGGAGAGAGAGGGCATGCGCGAAATAGTCGCCGCAATAGCAAGTGGTAATGAAAAGAATATGGTCGAAAAAATCGAGGCTGAGAAGAAGCGAGGCTTCCTTGAGATTTTCATGACGCATCCGATTACCGCTAAACGGCTGGATGCATTGATAAAGTTAAATAAAGAGATTGCCTAACACGCTACTGAGGCGGATGTAAATGCCCAAGCCTATTGAGGTCAGAAAAGTTCTAAAAGACTATGAAAAGGGTGAGGTTCACATAGCCACCATTGGAAGTCATTCTGCTTTGAACATACTGGCTGGCGCAAGGGATGAGGGCCTGCCGACAGAGAGGCTTTTCCTCCTCGTTCGTTCTTCGATAAACTCGACTATGAGTTTCTTGTCTTCCTCTCTGATTTCAGTTTCTAGAAAGGTTTTCCTGCAGCTTTTCAGAGTAGTCTGTGTGTCGTGTATGTCCTCAAAATTCCATTTGGCCTCGGCTTCTTTCATTTTTCACTCTCCAAGACCGAACTCAGCAGTTATATTTCCCAACCCTTGTTTGTAAATGTCGGGAATTCGAACAAGAGCACGTTCGCCCCAGTCGGGATTCTGTCCCCTGTTGGGGACATGCACCATCATATAGCATGTGATGGGTGCACAAAATGTTCGAGCCCCCATTTCGCGGTGTGGCGAAGCAGTGCGATTTTGTTTTTCAGATTTTAGCCTCTGAAGGATTAGATGGTTACATTCTAATAAAATAAGGTATTTATATATAAGTTATCACTATAATGATAACATGGATATTGAGATGTTGAATCCGCATGTCATGAAGATATTGGTCTCTGCCAGGGACGTGGATAGCATCAACTCTATATCCCATAGAATCGGCTTGTCTTACGGGTGGACACACTACTGGGCCAAAAGATTGATAGATGTAGGGGTATTTGAAGGCAGCCGCACAAAATTGTCCTTAAATAGGACGAATCCTTTTTACCATAAGGTTTTAAATTTCATCCACGACAGCTTCAAGGAGGACACCTCATTCCACTACTCGATTTTGTCCTTGTTCGGGATAAAGTACTGCTTCACCAAAACCGACGCTGTTTTCGTGTGGACTAACGGCGGCTATAACATAGCCCGTTTCAGGGACTATTACCCTATCTTCATAAAAGTGGCTGAAGAAGACCGCGATTTGTTAGAATACTACTGCAGGAAATTGAACTTGAGAGTCAGCCAAAAGAAGGGCATTTTCTATTCGGTTGAATTCGTGAAGGATATTAAGGCAGCCCGTCATAACAATGTGCCGGTCGATAGCTTGGATGATACCATACATTTCATGATGGAAAACAAGTATAACTTCGAGCCGGCTTTGGAGATGGTCCAAAAGTTGTACAGAAAAAGATTGGGCGTGAGATACCAGGAGGCGATAGTTAATGTTTGAAGAGTTCTTGAATAGAGAGAAGGGCATATTCGACATATTGAACAAACTGCTAAAAGAGAACCTTACTTTCGTTGTAATCGGCGGTTATGGAGTCTCAGCCTACAAGCACCGGTTTTCGATTGACGCCGACATCGTAATCTCTCATGAGAACGTGCAAAAGTTCGAGGAAGTTCTGAAAAAAAGCGGCTTCAAGAAGACCGCCTCCAAGGAGCTGGAAAACCTCTACTCCTCGAAGTTCATCAGATACGCAACAGAGGGAAAAGCCAACGTCACCATCGACCTTCTCGTAGGCGGCACGGGAGTTCGCCAGACCAATGCTGCCTTCAGCTTTGAAATGCTCAGGGAAAACTCAGACTACCGGAAAATAATCGGATCAAGCGGAGAAGTCAAAGCATTGGTCCCGAAAAAAGAAGTATTGATAGCTATGAAACTGCACGCAGGCAGAATGACCGACCTCAGAGATGTAGCCGCACTAGCAAGAGATGTAGATATTGGACAGATAAAAAGCCTGCTCCAAATAGGAGACAAAAAAAGAATTAAAGAACACCTCGACAAGTTGGAATCACTTCTTGAGACTGCAGACTTCATGAACTCCTTTAAAGGAGTCTTCATAGAAAAGAAATACGACATTGACACGACCACAATAAAGAAAATTTGCACGCTCGCAGATTCATTATAGTTGACGGCCTAAAGTAGGTGTTCGAATCCCCAACA
>VGJA01000132.1 GCA_016867655.1 Candidatus Altarchaeales archaeon
ATAAGATGTCTTCATGCCCATCACAGGATATAAGATGGCTTCATGCCCATCACAGGATATAAGATGGCTTCATGCCCATCACAGGATATAAGATGGCTTCATGCCCATCACAGGATATAAGATGGCTTCATGCCCGGGTTCCCTGTAGGAGTTGGGTCATCAGCGAGGGGGTGAGCGTGCGTCCACTTGTGGGCGCACCCTCTTTTTTAAGCCACAACACTTATATCTATGTTGAGGATGGCTATGAAAATGGGGCTTCCAGTATGGGAGCTGGCGATAATACTGATTGCAATAGTCCTTATTCTGGTGGTCTTCATATTGTGGTGGCTTTTCGGCTATAAGTATGTGTTTGAGGAAGCTGGCAATGTTGCGAGAACCCTTGCTTCCACCACAACCCTTCTCCCAGCTTAACTTTCCAGTCTTTCAAAATGTTGAAGTCCAAGTTTGGAAAGCGGTTTGAATCCTTCAGCAACACAATCGGCCTTTTCTTCTCCAAACTTGGGATTCCTCCAAACGGGTGGACTCTGCTTACATTGGTTTTTGCAGTTCCCGGTTTCTTAGCGTTATACAAACTGAACCTGCTTTTGGGTTTTATCTTCTTCTTTATTTCAGGCTGCATTGACTTGATAGACGGCTCTGTGGCAAGGGCCACAAAAACAACCACAAACTTTGGGGCTTTTTTGGACGGCGTTGTGGACAGATATGTTGAATTCCTGTTGTATCTGGGACTCTGGTTTTACATCAAAGACCTACCAGAGTTTTTGTTTTCAAACACAGTCTGGGTTTTCCTGCTGCTGTTTGGAGCCTTGATGCCCTCTTTCATAAGAGCTTATGCCCACCACCGGGGAGTTGTGGTTAACCCTAAGGAGCTTGAGGAGATGGGCGGCCTGCTGGAGCGTTCTGAACGCCTTGACTTGCTTTACCTGGGCATGTTATCTGGCTTTTTCAGTTCGCAGTATATCGTTTACGCTGTTGCGTTGGTTGCAGTGCTCTGCCACCTCACTTCTTTACAGAGAATTCTACATGTTTTGGGGAAGCAGTAGTCATATTTTAAAGTCTAAAACACAGTATTTTAGTCACCTAAATTGGACAGCATAATGCAATTGTGCGGCTCTATAGCCGAGAAGCATGAGAGGTTTTTAAGCAAGTACAAGCAGGAGTTGAGCAGCCTTGAGAGGATTCTGGTGCTTCAGGAGGAGATTGACCAGTTCAATCACTGGATTAATTCAGGCAAGCAGGCTTATGTTGAGAAAAGGGCTAAGGCTTTGGCCGAGCTTGAGGAGTTGAAGAAAACTGCTGGCAAAAAGGTTTCAGCCAGGAATTTGGATGCCGTGAGGCAGAAGATTAAGGACCGTGAGTCTTCGCTGGTTTACTGGCGGGGCAGGGCTAAGGGGATGTAGCAATGGCAAAGGAGAGTAAAGCAGACCAACTTGTGGAAAACTTTGAGGAGGATGTGTCCAAACTGAAGGGCCTTTTCTCAAAGGAGGAGAAGTTTTGGTCTGAGATAAAGAGGCTTAAGGCTGAGAGAAACAAGCTGAACATTCAAGTCAAGGAGTTGTCTTCCAAGGGGAAGCGCCTGCGTTCTGAAAGAGACAAGCTGAATGAAAAAGTTGCTTTGCTAAAGAAAAAGAGGTCTGAAGTCATCCAAAAGATAAAGCAGTTGAGGGATGCCGTAAGGTCTTCTGCAAGCGAGAAGAAGACTTTGAGCAAGGACGCTGGCGGTGTTTCAGACAAGATTGCCTTCAGGCTGAACAAGAATTTGGGCCGGCTTTTGTGCGAGGAAATGCCTTTGGAAAAGGAGCGGAAGCTTTTTGAGGACACGTTGGCTTTGTTCCAGAAGCTTGACATCGCCGTGAAGGTTGATGAGCTGCAGAGTTCTATACTATCTAAGTACAGTGAAATCGCTGTTTTGGAGCATCAGGTGAACACGCTTTCGGATGAGATACGCTCCAATGCAGGGGAGGCTGAGGAAAAGCACATGGAGTCTCTGAAAGTGTATTCTGAGCTGGATTCTGTCAGAAAGAAGTCTGACGAATTCCACAAAAGTCTTGTTTCAAAGTATGAGGAGTTGAAGCCCATCAGGGACAAAATCTCTTCGCTGAAGGACGACCTTAAGTCAACTGAGGATGAGATAAATGTCGTTCACAGCATGGCTGCCAAGTCTAGGGAGATTTCAATAAGCAAAAAGAGGGCTGAAAGAATCTTGGAAGCCAAGCAGAAGTTCAAAGACGGCAAGAGGATAAGCTTCGACGACTTTAAGGTGATAATAGAGTCTGATGGAATGTCTTCTGAAAACTAGCCTTTTATCTATAGCACTTTTAGTTGTCTTTGTCTGCAATTGTCTGAGGGTGTGTCTTCTGAAAACTAGCTTTCGCCTATGTATGCAATTTCCTCTTCTGAAAGCTGGTATTCTTGCGTTAGGTTTTCAGCATCTATCTTGCCTTTCTTCAGCAGTATTCTGAACATCGGTATGTCTTCTTTTGCAATAGTCTTCTTTGAAGCATGTATCCTAGCCTTCATTTTTTCGCCTATATTGTCTGCCATGTTTCTATCTCCTTTGCTGCTGCCCATCTTCATGAAATAGCTTGGGAACCTGTACATCGCATACCTGACTTTTTCCTTGCTTGCGTTTA
Organism: Candidatus Altarchaeales archaeon; assembly: GCA_016867655.1. GTDB lineage: Archaea > Altiarchaeota > Altiarchaeia > IMC4 > SCGC-AAA252-I15 > VGJA01. The sequence goes on from VGJA01000132.1 coordinate 2,634, forward strand.
CTCCAGCAGTCATCAAGGCGTTTGCGTATCTTAGGAAACCCCAGTATTGCCTTCTCATTATTCTGCCGAGGAAAACATCCGCCTTTGAAAGAAAGTGGAATGCGTTTGAAAGTGGTATGGGCTCCTGAATCACGTTTGGGGTGTTCTCCTCAATCCAGTATATCACGTTCTTCGGCTCTTCATTCAAATCCCAGGTTGACTCCACCACCTCGTTTATGTCCTTCCCGCTGTAGATTACGCTCAGTGCTTTGTAGATGTCGCCTTCAACATCCCTCTGGTAAAGCACTTCAAGGTCTTTTTCCCTGATGTGTTTCCTATCTTTGGCTGTTGTCTCCAAGTCCGTTATCGCCACTCTCAAATCTCCTTTGCTGTTGTTTGCAATAGTCAGCAGAACACCTTCCTCTGCTGTAATGCTTTCCTTCCTGCATATCTCCTTCAGATGGTTGGCTATGGTTGCGGCCTGCGGTCTTCTAAGCTGTACTTCAAAGCACATGTTTTTTATTGTCTTAAGCCTCTTGGACTTGAAGTCTGCTGTCGTTAATACTGTCGGGTTTTTGGTTTTCTCCAAGAAGGTGGTCACCTTCTTTATGTCTGCAGCAGTGTCCACGTTTTCTATAAGGATCAGCTTTCTGTTTCCATAGAGGCTTGAAGTCTCTCCAATTGAAAGAGCCTGCTCCATGTTGGTGTCGTCCAATTCCACAATCTCAAAGTTTTTCTCCAAAGCAATG
>VGJA01000133.1 GCA_016867655.1 Candidatus Altarchaeales archaeon
TACTTCGCGCGAGTGTTGGGAAACCTGTAACCCAATTTTTTCAGCCTGCCAGCCAGCTGTTTTTCAGGCAAAACCAGAAAGCCATTATCAATCTTTTTTTGGATTACAACAGCCCTTTCTGCATTGTAATTAGCGGTCAGAATGCAAAAACAAAGCTCGCTGAAGATTTTAGGGCTGGACTTACGGCCATTAGACTCAAACTCTTTCATGCGACAGTCAACCCGCCTTTTCACAGCACCCTTCCTTAAAAGCCGGACCGCCTTCAAAAGCCTGTTCATTCAAACACCAAGCAAACACTGGGATTAATAAAAGAAAACATTCAACATTAAGTCTTTTTCGCCCTCTCATGCTTCAGCTCGTCCAAGTAGACTCCAGCAAGAAATGTCCTGACCTGCCCTTCTTTTTTGTCTTTAGCGCTTGCCAGCATGGCCTTGCGTTCAGTATCCATCTGTTCCATCAAAGCCTTTTTCTCGTCCACCTTGGCGACGTCTGGGCCTAAAGCAAGAAGCTGGCCTTCAAGTTCCAGTATCTTTCCCGCATGGTCTCTTATCCCAGCCTGCACGTCAGCTGGCACAATTGCTTCAGCAGCTTTGCGCTTTTCCAAAATACCTAGCTCTTTTTCGTCAAGCCACGGACCGGGAAGCGCCTCCTTTGGAATGACCGGTGTGGGACTGCAGAGACTCCTCCAATCACGCCTTAGTTCATCTACCAAACCCATATCGCATTCACCATTTACTAACAGGCAGTTCAGGCTTAAAAAACACGCTACCTTGCAAAAGATAGGGGGAAAGTTCACCAGTTTATTTTAGACAGCAAACCCTGGCCCAATTCTTTAGGATAGTAGACGCTTTTGTGGCCGAGCTGTTTTTCAAAATCCAGGAAATAGATTTTTTCTGGAGTCACCTCCACAAAAACGTGGTTTTCCGGAATGCCGCCCAATTCGTTCAGATGCGGAAACTTTTTCCTAAACAAAGAATCCAACTTAGGGGCGCTTTTGGACTCAACCACCCTAGCGCGGCCGAACAACTGTATGCCCTTTATCTTATGCCAGTTTTTGTAGTCCTCGTCTATCGTAAGGCAGATTTTTGGGTTAGCCTTCAGAATCCTGATTTTATCTGAATGGGAGTTAGACTCAAAGTACACGCGCAGGCCGTCGCTGGCATAATATACAGTATGGGCGCTCGGATTTTTCCCGTCTGCAACAGCCAAAGTGCACACGTTGTGCGATTCAATGTACTTCCTGATGTCTTCCCCAACATCCTCAGCCATTATCAACCCCTTATTTCTTAGCCTTCTTTTTCACAGGTTTGCAGCAGTCCGAAGAGCAGCCGCAGCATTTGTCGTCCATAATATACACCTCGCTAGTATTATATTCTGCAACAGCGTTTATAACACCGTTTTACTTTGAAGCCCAGAGGCCGTGCAGGTTGCAGTACTCCCTGGCCTTCAGTTCTCTGGCATTTGTCTTAAACTCCGCCTCAGGCTTTTCCCCAGGCTTGAGGAACATTCTATATGAGATTCCGTCTGCAATCAATTGAATCCATTCGATGAAATGCTTTTCCTCCATTGGGTGGGGTATTGAACCAACTTTCACTTTGACAACGTCGCCTGTAACTTCAACCACAGGAACGTGCTTTTCACCGCCGACATCCTGGTTTTTCTCTTTCAGCAGTTCCATTGGCTGGCCGCAGCACACCAACTCCCCTCCACCGGAATGCAACACCTCAACAATGTTTCCGCACACATTACACCTGTAAATTTGCTTTAATTCAGTCATTTTTCAAAACCCTCCGTATTATTTCTTTAATTTCGACAGATATTTTGCAGCTGAAAGCAAGGCCATACAACCCTGACCGGCTGCGATAACATACTGGTACTCATGCCCTGAAGCGCAGTCTCCGGCAGCAAAGACTCCCGGAACATCCGTTGCTCCATTGCAGTCTATCTTGATGTGGCCGTGCTCGTCCAACTCAACCAAGCCTTTAAACACCTCAGTGTTAGGAACCAAACCTACTTCGATTATGACGCCTTTCACGTCAACCTTTTTTTGACTGCCAGCCTCCTCGTATTTGACTCCGGAAACAAATTCATCCCCGACAATCTCCTTTGCTCTGGCGTTGTGGATTATTTCAACCTTAGGGTTTGCCCTAGCTTTCTCCTGCAGGACTTCATGGCCACTAAGCTTGCCTTCCAAAACCAGCAGATAAATCCTGGATGCAATGTCCTTCATGAACTCCACAGCCTCCAAGGCTGAATTGCCACCTCCTATTATGGCAACCTCCATACCAGAGAACAGCGGGCCATCGCATATCGAGCAGTAAGCAACCCCTTTTTTTGCAAGCCTGTCTTCGCCTGGAACATCAAGCTTCCTCGGTTTGGAGCCTGATGCAATAATCACAGTCCTACTTTCATACTGCTTTTTGTTGGTAAATACTTTAAAACCTGAAGCCAGCCTCTCCACCTTGACTACGGTCTCATTTACGACCTTTACGCCGTTCTGCCTCGCCTGCTCCTCCAGAACGGACATGAACTCCAAACCAGTCGTCTTCACAACGCCAGGGTAGTTCAAAAGCTCACCAGTCAAAGCCAGATGGCCGCCAAAGTCAGAGGAAATCAATTCAAAATTCATCCTCTTCCTTGAAGCATATATCGCTGCAGTCAAGCCAGCAACCCCGGCGCCGATGATTATGGTGTCATACATCCCAAACCAACCCCGCTGTTCGATAAACTCAAAATTAGTTCATATAAATTTACCCCCAAAGTATTTAAAAGAATATTTAAGGAATTAGTCCAAAGAGTGCCTACAATGGAACACAAGCATATAGGACTTGCCTTGCTGCTCATCGCAGTCGCATTCATGGGCGGCTGCTTTGAAAAGGAGGCGCAAGACCATGTAGGGACAACACTCTCACTTGGATTAAAAGAGACCATTGTTCCAAACAACCACCTTGTTTTGGGGGACATCTACACAGACAACAAGGGGATGACACTGTATACTTATGCAAGAGATGCTGAAGGCAAGAGCAACTGCCAAGGGCAATGCGCCATAGACTGGCCTCCGCTGACTGTGGAAGACATTCCAATCCCGCCAGAAAACGCTCAAGTGACTCTTGGAGTCACAGTGAGGGAAGACGGCAGAAGGCAGGTAACCCTAGACGGCAAGCCACTATACTACTATATAGAAGACAAAAACCCCGGAGACGCCAAAGGCCAAGGAAAAAACAACGAATGGCTTGCAGCAGAAATACCCTGATAAAACACTTTTTTATTTGTCCCACCCATAATTTGTTT
>VGJA01000134.1 GCA_016867655.1 Candidatus Altarchaeales archaeon
GCACCTGCTTTGAATAGGTTCGATAATCTTTGAGGAATAATTACAGCTCAATATGAACCTGCAAGTCTGAGTGTACTTTTCCATTGTCCTCCTCAACGCGTTCTGCGCGTCAGAAGTCAAAGAATCAGCTTCGTCCAAAAAGATAATCTTGAAATCACCGATAAGAGACCTTGTTCTTGCAAAATCCTTTATCTTGCCCCTGACGGTGTCAATGCCTCTTTCATCGCTTGCATTCAACTCCAAAAAGTCGTGTGAAATATCTCCGCCAAAAAGTTCGCTTGCTATACAAATTGCGGCAGTAGTCTTTCCAGTTCCGGCCGGACCCGCAAAACACAAATGCGGAATGCTCTTAGACTTCACATAAGCTTCAAGACGCTCTGTAATCGCCTCCTGCCCGACCATGTCCTTCAGCCTCTTAGGCCTGTATTTTTCGGTCCAAGGGATGTCCATCCTCAACATATTGGATATTTCCTATAAGAATTCTTATAAGTATCTAACACAAGTATTTTACTCTTTAGCATGGAAATAAGGCCTGTTGGGGATTACAATCCTAGGGAGCTTGAAGAGCGGATTTTAGGTTACTGGAAGGAGCATAAGGTTGAAGACAAAACCATTTTTCCAGTCAAAGACAGAAAGCTGTTCTCGTTCTTAGAAGGCCCTCCGACTGCCAACGCCCCTCCAGCTTTGCATCATGTTGAAGTCCGCGTTTTCAAGGACCTTGTGAACCGATACAATTTCATGAAAGGTTGTTCAGTTCCCAGAAAAGCCGGCTGGGACTGTCATGGTCTTCCGGTTGAAGTCCAAGTTGAAAAAGAGTTGAAGCTGAATTCGAAAAAAGAAATCTTGAACTACGGCCTGGACAAATTCATTGAAAAGTGCAGGACAAGCGTTTTCACCCACATTAAAGAATGGGACAAATTGACTGAAAGGATGGCATACTGGATTGACTTGAAGAAGCCGTATGTCACCATGGACAACGACTACATTGAAAGCGTCTGGTGGTCTCTAAAGCAAATCTGGGACAAAAAGCTTTTGTATGAAGGTCACAAGGTGGTTCCCTACTGCCCTAGATGTGGGACTCCTTTAAGCAGCCACGAGGTTGCTTTAGGCTACACGACTGTGAAAGAGCAGACTGTCGTAGTCAAGTTTCAGGCTAAAGACAAGGACTACAGCTTCCTTGCTTGGACTACGACGCCTTGGACACTGCTTTCAAACCTTGCGCTTGCAGTAAATCCTGAAATAACCTATGTGAAGATAAAATACAAAGGGGAAAAATACGTTCTCGCTAAAGAAAGACTTGGCAACCTGAAAGACAACTGTGAAATACTAGAGGAAATGAAAGGCAGCAAACTGGCTGGCATAGAATACCATCCCTTGTTCAACCACTTTTTAGGCAAACTTGACAAGCCAGCTTGGAGAATCATTCTTGGAGACTTTGTTTCAACAGAAGAAGGAACTGGCATAGTCCACATCGCGCCGGCTTTTGGAGAAGACGACTACAATGTAGGAAAAGAAAACAATCTTCCCATGGCCAATCCCATAGACGAAGACGGAAAGTTCACGCAGCAGATTCCTGAATTGGCCGGCTTGTTTGCAAAAGATGCTGACCCGAAGATAATATCGATACTGGATGAAATGAACTCACTTTTCACTCAATACCCCTACGAGCACGAATACCCCTACTGCTGGCGCTGCAACACTCCGCTGCTCTACTATGCGATGGAATCCTGGTTCATCAAAGTCACAGACGTTTCAAAAAAACTTTTGGAAAAAAACAATGAAATCAACTGGTATCCAGAGCACATAAAAACAGGCAGGTTCGGCAACTGGCTTGAAAACGCTAAAGACTGGAGTCTTTCAAGAAACCGCTTTTGGGGCACGCCATTGCCAATCTGGGAGTGCAGGAAATGCAAGAAAAAAGAGATGATAGGCTCAAGAAAAGAACTGAAGGAAAAAGCTTTGAAAGATCCTGGCAACGTGGACTTGCACCGCCCTTACATCGACTCTGTGAAACTGAAATGCTCCTGCGGAAGCGAGATGGAGCGCGTTCCCTATGTAATAGACTGCTGGTACGACAGCGGCGCTGCAACTTTTGCGCAATTCCACTATCCCTTTGAAAACAAGGAACTTTTCGAGCAATCACACCCCTATGACTTCATCTCTGAAGCCACAGACCAGACTCGTGGATGGTTCTACACCCTCCTAGTGCTTTCAACAATACTCTTCGACAAGCCGGCTTACAAAAACTGCGTTGTAGGCGGCCTTCTCCTGGACGACAAGGGCGAGAAGATGGCTAAAAGCAAAAACAACATCCTAAACCCCTGGGAACTGTTCGACAGTGTTGGAGTTGACGCAGTGAGACTGCAGATGTGCAGCGCAGCCCCCTGGAACGCCCGCAGGTTCGGCAAAGAAAGCCTCAACGAATCAGTCGTGCCGATGCTCCGCACATTGTGGAACTGCTATAGCTTCACAGCCAGATATATGAGTCTGGACAAATTCAATCCTCTGGCAAGCAAGCCATCCCAAGAACAACTGCAGATGGAAGACTGTTGGATAATCTCCAAAGCAAACACTTTGGTCGAAGAAGTAACCTCGGCATTAGACAGAAACGAATACCACATTGCAGTCGAAAAGCTGAACAACTTTATCGTTGAAGACTTTTCCAGATGGTACATAAAGCTCATCAGAGACCGCCTGTGGCTTGAAGACTCAAAGAAAATGAACCCTTCAAAAGAAGCGGCCTATGTTACGCTATACAATGTCTTCGAGAAACTAAGCTTGATTCTAGCGCCCATAGCGCCATTCATCTCAGAGGAAATCTATCTCAACCTTTTGAAGTCAGAAAAAACACCTGAAAGCATACATCTGCTATCCTGGCCGAAGCCTGAAAACCAGGACAAAAAACTTGAACTGCAGATGGACATAGCAAGAAAAATCTTTGAAGCAGGCAGTTACTGCAGGCAGAACGCCAACATAAAGCTAAGACATCCCATACAAAAAGTAAGCATTGCCGGAGACAAAAATGTTGAAGAAACAGTCAAAACTCTTGGAGCAATCATAGCCAAGCAGCTTAACGCCAAAGAAGTGGAGTTCATGGAAGAGCTTGCAGGCCTAACCTACACTGCAACGCCGAACTTCACAGTCCTAGGCCCCAAGTACGGAAAAAAGGCGCCTGAAGCCGCCTCGCTGATAAAGCAAAACGGAAGGAAGATAAAGAAGGCTTTGGACGGCAAGCAAGCAGTCAAACTAAACAGCTTTGAGATAACCCCCGACATGATAAGCGAG
>VGJA01000135.1 GCA_016867655.1 Candidatus Altarchaeales archaeon
GTCTCGAGTGAGTTTCCAATCCACCTGCCACAGTTCATTAGGCTTATGCCGTTGGAAACGTTTCCTACCCCAAGTTTTACGCGGTTCACTGATAGGCTGGTTCAAACCAGCCTCACGCAAAATCTTGTAGATAGTCTGATGACTTATAGACTGTATCCCTCTGGGTTTATCCTGACATAAATGCACTTCAATCTTGTTCGGACCCCAGTTGAAACGCTTCCTACAATCCAACACATACCCCACAGTATCTTCTGGAGTGCGATGAACCACCTCCGGACGATGACTCCTCAACCTCAAGCCACCCCAACCCTCACGCTGAAAATGACGCCAATGAAGATAAAACGTCGGCCTACTAACCTCATAACGACCACAAATCCAGCACACAGAAGCCCCACGCAACCTAGCACTAATCAACTTACACCTACGATCAAAACTCAAACACTCCACTCTTAAATCACCCCTAATAGATTACACTTACAAAAGTGTAAACCATCAGGGTAGATAGAACAAACTAATTTAACAGGAGCATAGGAATATTCTCGAGCTGTGCGACTTGTCGGTTGATGTGGAGGGAAAGCTCGCACTGAAGAACATTAACTTGAATATGGTGAATAGAGAGTCTAACTGACAGGACGGCATAGATAAACTATGCCCACGTTCAGGCATGACTACGGTCTATCATTTCCAACATGAGCGAACTTTTTCTTCTAGGCCCGCCTTCGGCAAACCTTTTTCTTTCTTTGCGAAAGAAAGGCCCCCTAAAGGGGATGTCCCCAAAAGGGACAAAAACGTTTACGAAAAAGAAAGAAATGCCCGCAAAGCGGGGCATGTGCCCCCTCTGGGAGCACTTGGAAGTGTAGGGTTGATAAGGGCGAGAAACCGAAGGTGTCTTGCCCTTATCGCGGGTTCAGAATCTCGCCTTCGGCAAGGCAAAAAGTAGTTCGAGTCTTTACATTTGTCTTAGTTTTTGCAGGTACCAGTTTGCTTCGGCGCCTGCGATGTTTATTTTTGGGTGTTTTATGGTTTTCCAGTTTTTGATGAACCAGTTGATGTGTTTTATGTCGGATTTTGTTGCCTTTGGTTTCAAGCCTGTGGCTCGGGTTATGAAGTGCATTCCAGCCAGCCTCATTCCTCTGAATTTGTTTGAATAGGAAAGATTCCACTCTCGGTATTGCTTGAATTTCCTTTCTATCGCCTTCTTGTCCCAAGAAGTTACCATAGGCTTTAGGCCAAACATCCGTAGGTGATAGATATTCCAGGCTATTCGCTCTCCATCACCTACGTCTCTCCAAGTCGTAAGTTCTTTTAGCATAATCTTCTTATCATTTTCAGTAACCTTGAAGGGTATAGACATCGAGTGCATAATAGAAAGTAAGCCACCCAGGCCATCGGCAAAAATGCATTTCGGGTCTTTCCGTCGTTCAGCCAGACCTTTAAGCATAATTTTCGTATCACCAGCGGTAACTTTTACTGGAACGCCAAGTTCTTTCATAAAAACGTGCATTATCCCGACGTGTATACACTGTTTCTTTTCTCTCGCCTCATCCAGCATAAACATCCAGCGAGATACATCTTCCTCGGTTACAATAGGTTTTGGAAATCTCATCAATAGATTATTACCTCAGAAGATTTAAAGTACGGCACCAATATTACAGTAACGGACTCGAAGCGGTTTTAAGGTTGCGCGCCTTCGGCAAGTTGACGGATTATATTAATATTCCTGTCTTGGTTGCCTCATATATCAGGCCTATTTCGCGGGTTTTTCGCTGTAGTTCGTCTGGTGTGTAGCATAGTACTTCTAGGTCGATGGGTAGAGTCCAGTGGTCTAGGAAGGGGTCCGGGCGTTTTTTGAATGGAATTCCATTAAAGTCGCTTGATACTACAATAAGGTCAACATCGCTTTTAAGGAGTTCCTCCTTTCTGGCTCTTTAACCGAATAAAATAAACTGCTCTACCCGGACTTTTTTTCTGACAGCATTCTTGAGTTTTTTAAGCTCCGATATCACTTTTGAATTTTTGATTCCGCCCATTTTATCAACTCTCCGCAGCTTTTAACATAGGACTCGGCATCTTCTTTGGTGTACATCTGATATGGCACGTCCTCGCTTGCGTCAGGATACCTGGACATGTAATATTCCTTGGTTAGTTCTCGTAGAAGCCCGTAATATTCATTTGGAACTTTAAGCTCCCGACCAAGATAAGTTAGGGAATGAGTCGGTCCGGGAGACTCCTTCTTTTTGATTATGAACAAAGCCTTTAACGCTTTCTCTGCAGCCTGCTGCGACCAAAAAGCCGCTGCAAACCACTTTCCAGCATTCAGACTAACCTTTGCAGTGTCAAGTTCTTCCTTAGCTTGTAGTATCCAACGCTCTATTTCCGGTCTCATTCTAAAGGATGCTGCATGTCATAAATAATGTATAAATCGTTAAATTAATACGTTTTTGAGTTAAAATCACCAACAGAGTGTATGGCTGAGAGGACGTTCAAATGTAGGAGATGTAGGATTCCCATAGATGGTCACAACTACTACCTGCACGACGGCATGTGCGACAAATGCTTCTTCAAGAAATACTTTCCAGAGGAAGACCTATACCGGTTAAAACACAGACGAGGGAGGAAACAGAAAGACAGCACACCAACCAAAGAAACCAAAATAACTGTTTTTCAATTAAAGATATAAGACTTGGAAAATATGTGACTACAACAGTCAAAAATGTAGTCACATAAAACCATGCCTGTTTTTGGTAGGGTCGCAGTCTACCGTTATTCGTCTCAAGTGGACTTTTCTTATTTGCCATGCTTTTTTATTGAGTGTGTGTGAATGGTTTATTATGGACGTTGTTTTGTCTGGGAATGTTGTGTCCCCGGAGTTGGTCATCGCCCTTATCGAGCTTCTTGTTTTGTTGGGTATTTTGGTTCACATGAGGAGGATGAGGGAGCATGATGTCATTGAAAGGGAGGAGTTGAGGGAGATTAAGAGGCTTCACGGGGAGTTGGGCGAAGCGGTTGGCTTGCTTAAGGAGGACATCAAAGATTTGAGTGAAAACCAGCGGGAGATGCATGAGGTGATGAAAGCGCTGGCTAGGAAATAAGTTAAAAAAAAAGAAAATAAAAAAAGATAATTGATGCTCGAAGTGTTTTATATTTTTTCCACTTGGTCTGCTTTTGGCCCGCGGTCGCCTTCAACCACTTCAAACGAGACTCGGTCTCCTTCGTTCAGACTGGCGTTGCCTTTTATGCCGCTTTGGTGCA
>VGJA01000136.1 GCA_016867655.1 Candidatus Altarchaeales archaeon
GATGTTGATTTTCACACCAAATACGGTTTTTTGACTGAAGCGCAGCTGAAGAAGGCGAAGCCTGGAGACGTGTTGGAGTCTAATACTGGAAGAAAATTTTTTGTTTCAACGCCCAATGTCACAGACTTTGTGCAGAAAGCCAAGAGGGGCCCGCAGGCGATGACTCTCAAAGACTTGAGTCTGATTGCAGGATTCACCGGATTGCATTCAGGAAGCAAGGTGGTTGAAGCAGGCACCGGCTCCGGCGTGTTGTCAATCTTTATCGCAAACATCATTGCTCCGGCAAAATTGGTTTCTTATGAAATCAGGGAGGATTTTGCAGAGATAGCCAAGAAGAATTTCGAGAAATTTGGCATAAAAAACATTGAAGTCAGGATGAAAGACATTTACCAGGGCATTGACGAAAAAAACCTTGATTTAGTGTCGCTTGACTTAGCGGAACCGTGGCTTGCAGTCCCGCACGCAACAAAAGCCCTGAAAGTTGGAGGATACTTGAGCAGCTACAGCCCCAGCATCAGTCAAAGCAAAAAACTGGTTGATGCACTGGGAGAAAACTTCCAGCAGGAAACTTTTGAAACACTAAAAAGAGAATGGAAGATGGACGCAGTAAGACCACATACGCAGATGCTCGGACATACTGGCTTTCTGACTATAGCCAGATTGTTGAGCAAATAGTTTTCGTTTTCCCCAGGCTTTTTGCGATCCCCGAAGGGGAGAGCAAAAAGGCTGATGGATGCAGTAAGACCACACACACAAATGCTTGGACACACAGGATTCCTGACTATTGCTAGATTGTTGAGCAAATAGTTTATCGTTTTCCCCGGGGTTTTTTGTCCTAAAGGGACAAAAAAGGCCGCCGCATACGCAGATGCTCGGACACACAGGATTCCTAACAATAGCGCGACTTCTCAAAAAGTAGTTATGTCTTCCCTTCCTTGCTTTTGGTCTGTGTTTTGTTTCCTAGTGGTGTTGTTCTTATTATACATATGTTTAATGTATTATACATGCAGGCTTTCTGGCCATAGCTAGGTGTTAAGGGATATTTTCCCTCTTCCCTCTTTTTCCCGGTTTATTAAGCCCTCCAGTTTATTATTTAATGTATTAGAATGCGTGAGGATGTTTTAAATTGGTGGGAGCAGGCGTTGCGTGACATGGAGACTGCAGAGATTCTGCTGAAGAACGACCGGCTGGATGCTGCGGCTTTTTACTGCCAGCAGTCTATCGAGAAGGCTTTGAAGGCGTATATCATCAAGTCAAAGAGGGAGTCGCCTGCGTCTGTTCACTCGCTCGTCCGACTGGCTAAGGATGCCGGAGTGCCAGGGAAATATTTTCCTTTTTTGAGGAATCTCACTCCAGAATACTATGTCTCCAGGTATCCTGATGCTATTGAAGACGTCCCCTACAAGGTGTATGACGCCGAGGATGTTACAAGTAAAATCAAATCCGGGAGGGAGTTTCTAAGATGGATAGAATCTCAAATAAAGAAGTGATTGAAGCGGTAAGGGATTTTAAGGAAAAGGTTAACTCAAAATACGCTTTAGAGAAGGCCATACTCTTCGGCAGCAGGGCTAGGGGGGAGTGGCTTTACACTTCTGATGTTGACCTGATTCTTGTTTCGCAGGACTTCAGGAAAAAGAAATTCACTTCTAGGATGGCTGACGTGCTGGACTACTGGAATCTGCCGCTGGACTTGGAGGTCTTATGCTACACGCCGGAAGAGTTCGAGAGGATGAAAAAACGCATTGGAATAGTCAAAAAAGCGGTGGAATATGGAATAGAAATAACCTAAAAAGGCTGACATATGGGCTTTCTGGCCTTTGCCCGGGTTGTTGGAGAAGTAGTCTCTTTTTCTTTGTTTTTTCCTATTTGTTTATATGGTTTCAGTACAGAAGACTGATGGTGGCGGCGGACTTCCCAGACCAATTGACTACTCTAGCAAAGAGTATGCTGACGCTAAGAAGGCTGTGGATGAGTCTATCAAGGAGTCTTGGCGTCTGCTCGGCGACTTGTCTTATGGTGAAGCTCGCTCGAAGGCTGCATGGGCTTTAAAGCATGCAGAGGAAAATGGTGTGTGGCTTACAGTAGATCCTGAGCAAACAGCCAAGAGCGTGCTGGCGGTCTCTGAGGTGATGTTGGAGAAACCTCACTTGATTGAGCCGTCCGAATTTAAGGTAACAGGGGAAGACTTGAGGGGTCTTCGAAGGGCAATGGCTTTCCTCAACTACTCGCTTCACACCCTCAAAAACCCCACACCAGAGGGGCTTGAAGACCACTTCCTGCAATGGCATGGTGCATTCTCCCGGGGGGAAATGGTGTTCAGCGGAGAATACATGCAAAAACACGGCCAGATGAGGCAGTTATTCCAAGGCCTGCTAATCGATGAACACTACAAAAAGTTAAGGCATGAAGACCCGGTAGAATTCGCGATAACAGCGTTTACCGAAGTGCTTGCAGCACATCCCTTCCAGCAGGGAAACCACCGCGCAGCCAACCTGCTCATGAACTACTTCTTGATACAAGACGGTTACCAACCATACATATACTCAAATGAAGATTACATGCAATACCTCATGCAACGCACAAGCCGAAGTGGCATACAGCAATTCTTCAAACAAAGAATAAAAAAACAAAAATAGTTAGAGGTGTTTTTCGCTTGTCTTGCTTTTTTTCGCTATTTTGACTAGAAGAAATAAGATTGTCTTATTTATGTGTGTGTTTTTAATGATTGTTTACTATGCGCAGGTTTGTTTTGTCCAATGGTTTGACGGTTTTGGTTGAATCAAGGAAGTCTGATTCGGTTGCTGTTGAGGTTTCCGTGGGCGTTGGCAGCAATTTCGAGTCTAAAAGACAGAGGGGTTTGTCCCATTTTTTGGAGCATGTGTTGTTTGACGGCTCGTCAAAGAGGCAGAGCGCTTTTGAGTTGTCTAATGCAGTTGAAAAGCTTGGCGGTGAGTTGAATGGCGGGACTTCCAACGAGCAGACTTGTTTTTACGCCAAGGTTCCTTCAAAGCATTTTGAAGTGGCTTTGGATGTTTTGTCAGACATGCTGTTGAAGCCTTTGCTCAGGAGGGAGGATGTTGAGAAAGAAAGAAAAGTGGTTTTGAATGAGATACAGCTTTACACTGACGACCCGAAGTTGCACATCTGGGTTTTGCTGCAGAAGCATTTGTATGTGAAGCATCCTGCTAGGAATCCGGTCTATGGCAGGGCGGAGACTATAGCCAAGTTCACGAGAAGGGATGTT
>VGJA01000137.1 GCA_016867655.1 Candidatus Altarchaeales archaeon
CAGCATGCAATACAAAGGCCAGAGTGTGCTGTATCAAAAGAATTCTTTGTATGGCAATGTCGTTGTAACTAAGACTGCAGGCCAGGTGAACTTCTACCAAGATGGTATTCCGTTGTTCTCTTCGGAAAATACTGTTTCAAACGAGGAATCCGTGCACTATGCGTTAAGCCAGCTGGAGGCCAAAAAAGTTCTGCTGGTTTCGGGCGGGGTTTCCGGAATATTGAACGAGATACTGGAGCATGGCTCTCCGGTGGACTATGTGGAGCTTGACCCTGTGTTAGTAAGCTCTGGAGTGCGTTTTATGCCGGACAGCGGGGTTTTAAGCCCAAGTGTTGCTATCTTGGAATCGGACGGCCGTTTGTATGTAAAGCAGTCTTCAGAAAAGTATGACGCAATACTTGTGAACACGCCTGACCCGAATACCGTGCAGTTGAACAGGTATTACACAAAGGAGTTTTTCCGGGAATGCAGGAAAATACTAAGTGACGGTGGCGTGTTTTCAATCTCACTTGCTTTTTCAGAAAACTATTTGAGCCCGGAAGCCAGAAGCATGCACGGAACTTTATACAACACTCTGAAGTCTGAATTCAAGAACGTTTTGGTTGTGCCTGTGGGGAGAGTCTACTACATAGCTTCAGACGGCGTTTTGACTTACGACATTGCAGGCCAGCTGGAACGGAAGAAGATTGAGACAAAGTATGTGAACGAAAACTATCTCAAAGGCATGTTGACTGAAGAAAGAGTTGGAAATTTCATGGACTCAATCCAAAATGTAGGTGAAGTCAACTTAGACTTGAAGCCTGTGGTATACTCGAATTTTCTGGGGCGGGTTTCAAAACAGTTTAATGTGAACCTAGAGTGGCTTTACATCTTATTGCTTGCGGTAATGCTCATCGCAGTGCTAAAATTGGATTCCGTCTCGCTTAGCGTCTACGCCTTCGGTTTTTCAGGCATGGTCCTTGAAATAGTCTCAATAGTGTTCTTCCAAATAGTCTATGGCTATGTGTATGTCAAAATAGGCGTCTTGGTGACGTTTTTCATGGTCGGGCTTGCGTTGGGGGCATACCACACCACCCACAGTCGTGCAGGCGTGCATGCAAATAAAAGCATGCTAGAAAGGTATATCACAGCGATGACTGCATGCTCGCTGGCGATTCCACTAATCTCCTACCTAGTGTCCAAAACATCTTCAAATCTGGCTGCAAACACGGTCTTTCCGTTGTTCACGCTTTCAACAGGCTTCTTGGTCGGCGGAATATTCCCAATAGCGTGCAGGCTGCACAAAAACAAAGACGCTTCAAAACTCTATGCGCTAGACTTGTTCGGAGCTTTTATCGGTTCTGTTGCAGCCAGCGCACTGCTGATTCCAGCGCTGGGGGTAGTTGGAACATGCCTTATTGCAGCAATCCTAAACTTTTTAATTACACTTAAACTAAAACTAGATAGGAGATGACGCCATTGGAAGACCGACTAAGCAGGATTGCAGCATGGATTTCGTTCCTGTTGATAATAGTATACGTTCTCACGGGCTTCGCCATGGTGGGCATGTGGAACATGGACTCCCTCATAGGCGTCAGGAGAAGCACCTACTGGCACACAAACATCTATCTGGCATACCTGCTGTTGATAACAGTCCTCACACACTCCCTCATCTGCATAAAAAACACGCTGAAAAAGTGGAAGGTGCTGTAGGATGCCCAAAAGGAAGGAAAAGTCTGAAATAGAAAAAGCCTTAAGCCAAAAGCTGTCCAGAAGGGAGTTTCTGAAAAAAGCGGCGTTGGGCGCAATTGGAGTTGGTGTTGGAGCTTATGCTTTAGACAGAATATTTTTTGGCGGGCAGGAACTGCCGGCTGCAAGCCAAACTATGACGCAATCTTTGTCCAAATGGAGCAAGGAAGCCTACAATTTCATCCAGCTTGGCGGGAATAGAGTGAAGTGCATGACCTGCCCGCACGGTTGCATACTAGACGAAAATGGTGTGGGCATCTGCAGGGCCAAGGTCAACAAAAACGGAAAACTATACTCAATAGCCTATGGCAATCCTTGCGCAGTCCACATCGACCCGGTTGAGAAGAAACCGTTGTTCCACTTCTACCCTGGCTCAACGGCCTACTCCCTTGCCACAGGAGGCTGCAACCTGCGCTGTTTGAACTGCCAGAACTGGGACATCTCACAGGCAAGCCCATTGGAAACAAAGAACATTGACTTGATGCCAGAACAGGTTGTAGATGAGGCTTTAAGCAACAACTGCAAGTCTATCGCATACACTTATTCAGACCCCTTGGCATTCTATGAATATACTCTTGATTCATGCAAGATTGCCAGAGGGAAAGGAGTTAAAAATATTCTCGTCACTGCAGGCTACATAAACACAGCGCCGTTGAAAGAATGGTGCAAGTATGTGGACGCAGCCCACGTTGACCTGAAAAGCTTCAGTGAAGAGATTTACAACAAACTTAATTCAGCCACACTGCAGCCGGTGTTGAACACAATAAAGACTATGAAAGAGCAGGGAGTGTGGGTTGAAATCATAAACCTTGTTGTTCCGACTTGGACAGACAAAATGGACATGATAAAACAGATGTGCGAGTGGATACACAAAAACTGCGGGGAAGACCAAGTGCTACACTTCAGCAGGTTTTACCCCCAGCACAAGCTCACAAACCTCCCGCAGACTCCAGTAGACACACTAGAGCAAGCCAGAAAGACAGCAATCGACAGCGGGCTCAACTACGTCTACATTGGAAACGTGCCAGGCCACAACGCAGAAAACACCCTCTGCCCCAAATGCGGCAAAATAGTAGTGGAAAGACAAGGATACACCATAAAACAAAACAACCTCGTCAATGGGACATGCAAAAACTGCGGACAAAAAATAGCTGGCATATGGAAGTAGCTTTCTTTTAATCTTATCATTCCAATACAGGCAAAAAATAGCTGGAGCCTGAGTGTGGATAATCTCCATGTCTTATTGTCTTTAATTTCTATTTCTTTTTGTCTTCCCTATCTCTATCTATGGGCAACTTGAAGAATTTGTTTTATTCGTCGTTTTTTTCCGGCATTGTTGCCGGAGCGTTAGGGGTTATTCTGCCGGTTTACCTTAGCGAAGTCTTCAAAACTTCCTTGACCACCATGGGATTTGTTTTCTCTGCCTATGCCTTGCTTTTCGCTTTGCTTCAAATTCCCTCCAGCTTTCTGGGCGACCGGTTCCGGAAGAAGACAATACTCTTGGTTTCGGCAGTGC
>VGJA01000138.1 GCA_016867655.1 Candidatus Altarchaeales archaeon
AAGTATAAAGACAAGTTTGTTGGAGCCTTGTCGGATTTAGCTGACTTGGGTTTTGGCGTCGCGCATCCTGGCATGAACTTCGGCTATGCTCTAAACAGTGGTGGTCCAGGAGGTAAGATAGTTTTTTTTGAGTTGGCTTCTCTTGTGGACTACAAGCGTTTGACCGAGGTTGTCAGGAAGATAGAAGACCCTTTAAAGAGGAAGGCTGCTGGCGCGGTTTTGGGTGAAGTCTTGCGTCTTGAAGAACAGGCTTTGGAGAAGGTGATAGGATGGTGTGACCGCAGAATATATGGTAGGAATTCAATGTATGAGAGACTACCAGGGATACCTTATGGAAGAATACCTCTTCCGATTGGAAACATCCCCCAAGAGTTTCATACCGATGATGGAACGTTGCTCAGGCAGTGGGTTAGAGGCCTTAGAAACCTTCGGATTGAGAACCCGGATGTGATACCAAAGAAGCCGGGCGACCCGTTGATACTTGACCCTAGCGGTTTGCTTATACAACCAGATCACCATGCCACATATAGGCGTGATTTGGGTATAACTCTAACTAGGAGATAATTAACATGGAAAAGGAGTTTGAGTTTTTGGAGCATACTGCCGACTTGAAGTTCAGGAGTTTTGGCAGCACTCTGAACGAGGCTTTTGAGAATGCTGGGAAGGCTGTCTTCAATGCTATGGCTGACTTGAATGCTGTCAAGCTTGCAGACTCCAGGAAGATTACTCTGGAGGCTGAGGATTTGGAGGTCTTGCTTCATGATTTTCTTTCAGAGTTGATTTACTTGTTTTCTGTGGAGGAATTGTTGCTGAAGAAGTTTGAAGTCAGGATTGTTCAAGTGGACACTTTTCAATTGCATGCAACGGTCTCTGGGGAGAAGATTGATTTGAAGAGGCATAAGTTGCACAAGGAAGTTAAGGCTGCTACTTACCACGACATGAAAATAGAGAAAAAAGGTGGAGAATGGATTATAGAGGTGGTGTGCGACACTTGAAAGCTAGGTTGGAAGATGACTAAGCATGTTTTTAAGGCCGGGAAGCTTATGGGTGTTGTGGTTCTTGGAGAGTGTAAAGGAGAAAATATTGAGGATGGTCTGAAGGGGTTTCGGCCAAAATTTGAAAAGGTCCATAAATTTGAAGGCAAATCTTTGTTCTGTGATCATGTCACACATGGTGGCATACCTGTGGGCATTACTGTTTCATATGAGGGGGAACCCACCAAGCCTAGGCGGATACTAGTCAGCGCATTAGACCTGACGGGTAGGATAACAATGGAACAACTTAAAGCTGACCTAGACGAAGCAGTGCGAGGAATGGGGTTGAAAGAGCTGCAGTCCGAATATGGTGACTTCAAAGATGAACCATTCGGAGGATGGAAGCATGTAGCAATAAGAGAAGGATTAGTAAAATAAAACCCTGCAAAGAGTTAATTTCCCAACCTGGGCTACTTCAGTCAGACATTGCCTTGCGCACCCATCCTTGCACTTCAGTTAGAATGTTTTGCAGGCTTACTTCATCCCTGCCTTCGGCAGTTATCCTCATGTAAGGTTCAGTTCCCGAGGGCCTGATTAGTATCCAACTGTCTTCTCTTGCGATTCTGATGCCGTCCAGGTCTGAGTATTTTTCATCAATCAGCGTCTTGAGTTTTTTCATAGTCTTTTCTTTTTTCGCGTTCTCGCAGGGGATCTTCAGTCTTTCCATTGGATAACTCTTCACTTTCTCCAATCTTTCGTAGAATTTTCCTTCCGAAGCCAATTTCACAGCCTTGGCAATGCAGGAAACACCGTCCGGGAATATGTGCACATCTGGGAATATGAAGGTGCCGCTGGGCTCTCCGCCAAAGTCTGCATTCTGCTTTCTAATGGCGTCCGCAACCGCAACATCTCCCACAGGCGTTCTAAAGACTTTTTTGCAGACATCTTCAATTCTCATTGAAGCGTCAACCGTTGTCACAACTTTGTCAAGCCCGTAAGCCAGGATTGAAAGAAAGCTGTCCCACTCAACCATTCTCCCATTAGAAGCGACTGCAGCAGCCCTGTCAGCGTCTCCGTCATGCGCAAATCCTATATCCGCCTTCTTTTTTCTGACAGTCTTGCACAATTCAACCAAGTTCTCTTCCCTGGGCTCCAACTCATGCGGAAATCTTCCATCCCTGTTGGTGTTCAATGCTATTACTTCACAACCCATTTTTTCCAAAAGCTTTGGAGTCACAGCGCTGCCGGCTCCACCAGCGCAGTCCAACACAACCTTGATTTTTCTGTTGCATTTCCCAACTTTCCTCAAAATCAAGTCAACATGCCTTTCTGTAAAATCCTCTTCAGCCAGAATGCCCGCCTTGTTTGTCTTGAATTTTTTTGAGTAGAATCTCTTTTCAAGTTCTTCCTCTTCCTTCAGGCTGTATGCCCCCTTTTTTGAAAAAAACTTGAAGCCGTTGTATTCAGGCGGATTGTGCGAAGCAGTCACCATAACTCCAGTCCCGTATTCAGCAGTCGCAACCCCGACAGTCGGCGTGGGCACGATGCCCAATTCAACAACGTTTTTGCCTGTTGAAAGCAAGCCAGAAATGAATGCAGACTCCAACAGTATTCCGGAACTTCTGGTGTCCCTGCCAACCGCAACAGTCTTGCTTGAAGCCAGACCGCCAAGCGTCTTCCCCAGGTTTACCGCAAATCCTGCAGGAAGCTCAGAAACCCTCCTTCTGATTCCAGAAGTGCCGAACAGTTTTTCCATCCTTTCACTTGTGCTTCAAGACTGCAATTCTTGCAAGCAATGCCTCAAGCTGGATTCTCTCGTTCGCGCCCTCAACCAAAGTAAAATTCGCCTCCCCCACCAAATCTATAATCCTGACTTTAGTCTTGTCGTCAGCCTCAATGTTCAAAGCCTCCTTGTTCATCTGCAGTAGAATGTCTTCCCCGCTCAACCCATAATTCATCAGCAACTTGTCCAGCAAATTTCTGGCATCCAAGAATTTTCCTTCAACCGCAAGCTTCAGCAAATCCTGCACGTCCTTAGGCCTCGCCCTTGTGGTTATCGCATAAACGCTTTCCTCGTCCACCTTCCCCAAGGCGGCAGCACTTTGGAGTATGTTGATTGCCTGCCTCATGTCGCCTTCGGTGACATACAAAACAGCATCCAAGCCTTTTTCGTCACACTCCACACCCTCTTCTTTCATGATTTTCTCCAGATAGGCTTTTATCTTTTCCCTTGTAATCCTCTTGAACCTGAACAGTGC
>VGJA01000139.1 GCA_016867655.1 Candidatus Altarchaeales archaeon
ATCCTTGTCTCCCGACTCCTGAACCCACCTGCGGAACTCTTGCATTCCTGCTCTAGACTTTGAAGCAAACAAATAAGCGGCAGCCAACTCAGCATTACCCACTTCACTCAACTTCCTAGTTCTGAGCTCTCCAAAAAACTTCTGATTCAAAGGCTCAACATCATTAGGACTCAACTTTCGGGTCAAATGCACAACAGCAATCAAAGCTTTCGACTGATAATCACCCTTCAAATGCGGAACAACCTCTCCCACAGCTCCTGCAATGCCCAGACCGCTCAAGCCTTTGACAGCGTCGTCAATCCTGCTTGCATACACCTCCTCTCCAAGACCTTCAGCAAGCTTTCTTCCAGCCTCAACGCCCAAGTCAATGTCTTTCGGAGTTGAAATACCTCCAGTCTGGCTTGAAACCTGCTTCTGCCGAATTCTGCCTGGTTGAGACATGTAAACTATTGAACATTCTGCAGAGAAAAAGCTTTTTAAGCCGAAACGCTCAAGGAATAATGCAATAAAGGAGGATTGAAAATGTCAGGCAATCTTAAAAGACAGGTAGACATGGATGGAGGAAAAGGAGCAGAACAAAGAGCTCCAACACCGGCGCCAGAACAGCCAAAAGTTCATGAAAAAGTGGATCCAAAGCCGGTTGAAGCTCCTAAACCCGCTGCTCCAGCGCCTGCAAAGCCTGTTGAAGCTCCTAAAACTATAACTCCAACTCCTAAACCAGCTGCTCCAGCGCCAGCAACCAGCACTCCTGGAGTAAGGCAAGACTTAACTGCAGGTCATGTTACTATGTGGAAGCCTGACCGAGGTTTCGGATTTGTTGAAGCCGACGGAAAGTCATACTACCTACCTGAAGGAGTTGTTCCAAAAGACGAGGCTGGACATCCCATTGACATGAAAAACAAGGATGTGGAATTCACATTCGTTCCAGCCAGAGAACCAGGCAAAAAGCCTTCAATAACCTCAATACGAATAAAGCCAAAGACCTGATTAAACTGCTTCTATTGTTGAAGGCGGTTTGGGGGTTATGTTGTAGGTTACGCTTACCACTCCTGGTATTTCTTTTGTCAGTCTGCCTGCGATTTTTTCTAGTGTTTCGTAGGGTAGTCTTGTGGGTTTGGCTGTTCTTGCGTCCAGGCTTTCCCAGCATCTTAGTTCAATCTGCAGTCCAAAGTCTCTTTTTCCATCTCGCATTCCGGTGACTTTGTCTTCGTGCAGGATGGCCATATACTGGAAGGCTTTGATGCTCTCCAGTTCTTCTTCGACTATTGCTGTTGCCTCTCTAACAATTTCAATCTTCTTCGGGGTTACTTCGCCGATTACTCTGGCAGCCAGTGCCGGGCCTGGGAAGGGCATTCGGTTGTAAATGGATTCTGGAAGGCCGAGAGCCTTGCCAAGCTTTCTAACTCCGTCTTTCCGCAACTGCACGACTGGCTCGATGATTTTGTATCCGAACTCCTTTTTAGGGTCAATGCCCAATTGTTCAAAGACGTTGTGCTGTCTCTTGATTCCAGCGACAGTCTCATCCACGTCAGTCAATATGGTTCCCTGCAGAAGGTGTTTAGCGCCGCTTTCCTTCACCAATTTGCCGAAAACATCCTTGTAAAAAGTCTGCGTCACAGCCTCCCGCTTTTTCTCAGGGTCTGTCACCCCCTTGAAGGCGTTGAAAAACTTTTTTCTCGCATCGATTACCTCCACCTTGACGCCCAGTTTCTCAAAGATTCCAGCAATCTTTTCAGGCTCGCCCTTTCTCATGATGCCGTTGTTTATGAAAAAAGTCTTAAGCCTGCTGCCAAGAGCCTTGTGGCCCAGCAAAGTCACCACAGAAGAGTCCACGCCTCCAGAAAGGGCGTTTATTGCAGTTCCGTCTCCAACGATTGAAGAAATCTCCTTAGTCTTTTCTTGAATGAATTTTTCGGTGTCCAACTCCAATGCAGTAATCTCCTTTATTTCCATAAACAACCACCTTGGATATACATGAGGTTTAGACATTAAATATTAGAATACTGTCGGAATTCAGGGCCTGCAGTCTTTCCCTCCTTCTAAATATTAGAATGGCTGTTGGGGTCTAGGACCTGCAGTCTATCCTCCGCTCATAGAGTGCTGTTGGATTTCAGGGCTTGCAGTCTCTCCTTCCTTCTAAATATCGTAGCTGTTGGATTTCAGGGCTTGCAGTCTCTCCTTCTTTCAATATTAAAATCTCTAAATCTATATTTCATTTCAATTTGTGGAGTGTTTGCATGAGTGTTTTTGACGTGGCAGTTGTTGGAGCTGGAGTCGTTGGCTGTTCAGTGGCCAGAGAGCTGTCTAGATTCAAGCTGAAGGTTGTTGTATTGGAAAAGGAGTCTGACGTGGCTGAAGGGGCTTCTGGAGCCAACAGCGGTGTTATTCATTCCGGCTTTAAGGAGCCGAGGCTTTCGCTTAAGGCGTTGTATTGCGTTGAAGGCAACAAACGTTTCAGTCGGATTGCCAGTGAGCTTGAAGTTCCTTACAAACGTGTGGGCACTTACACTGTTGGCGGGAGTGAGTCTGACAGGAAAAAATTGGAGGAAATGAAGGAGGCTGGCGAGGCTGCCGGAGCCAGAGGGCTTGAAATAATTGGAGAAAAAGAACTGAAGAAGCGTGAGCCATACGTGAAAGGCAGGCTTGCATTATACGCCCCGGAAGGCGGAATAACAGACCCCCATGAATACAACATTGCCTTGGCTGAGAATGCTGCGTTGAATGGAGTGAAGTTTTGCTTCAACAGCAAAGTAATGGATATTGACAGAAGAGACGGCTTATACCACGTCAAGACTTCCTGCGGCATTTTTCAGAGTAAATTCGTTGTGAATTGCGCTGGCGTGCATGCAGACGAAATCGCCAGAATTGCAGGATTTAGTAAATATAAAGTCAATCCCTGCAGGGGGGAGTATTTTGTTTTAGACAAGAAAGCCGGCCATCTGATTAACGGCATGATTTATCCTATGCCGCCAGAGAAGACTGGCGGAATCGGAGTTCACTTGACTCCGACTATCTCTGGTAATATCATAATCGGGCCTAGCGCGGAGTATATTGACTGCAAGATGGATTTAGGCACTACAGCCAGAGGAATGCAGGAATTGTTTGAAGAAGCGGTAAAACTGGTGCCTGAATTAAAGCAAAAGGACATTATCCATGAATACTCTGGCTTGAGGGCTAAGTTGATTGAGCCTGGAAGCCTTAATGAAGGCGATTTTGTGGTTGAAGAAAATC
>VGJA01000140.1 GCA_016867655.1 Candidatus Altarchaeales archaeon
CGACTCTTTCAGTTACCATAAGGCAGGCCGCTCCGGGAATCTTGACTGGAGTCGTGTTGGCTTTCGGCAGGGCTATTGGAGACGCTGCTTCAATACTTTTCACTGCAGGATACACTGACAACATTCCAAGCTCGCTGTTAGACCCCGTCGCCTCACTGCCGTTGGCGATATTCTTCCAGATTGGAACCCCTTACGTTGAAGTCCAGCAGAGAGCTTATGCTTCAGCTGTTATACTGTTAATTGTAATATTATTACTGACGTCATTGACCCGGCTGTTCAGCAGGATGTCTGAAAATTATGCGGTAAAATGAGTGAGAAATACATCAGTGTTGAGGAATTGAATGTCTACTATCAGGGGCATGAATTGTTAAAAGATGTTAACGTCAATATTCCTGAAAAGAGGATAGTGTGCATCATAGGTCCTTCAGGCTCTGGCAAGACGATGCTTTTGAGGTGCTTTAACCGTTTCATAGACTTGAATGAGGAGCTTTCTTTTTCAGGCAGGATTCTCATGGACGGAGTGAACATTCTGGACAAAAGCGTTGACGTTATAAAGCTCAGGGCGAGTGTCGGGATGATATCGCAAAAGCCTTACCCGCTGCCCATGTCGATATACGACAACGTCGCCTACGGGCCGAGGCTTCACGGCGAGGGCGATAAAAGCCGGCTGGACCACACAGTAAAAGAGAGTTTGAATCAGGCTGCATTGTGGGATGAAGTTAAAGACAGGCTGAACGAGCCTGCGACAAAGCTTTCCATAGGCCAGCAGCAGCGTCTTTGCCTTGCGAGAGTATTGGCGGTAAAGCCGAAGATTCTGTTGTGCGATGAAGCTACTTCAGCCTTAGACCCCGTGTCGTCGCACAAGATTGAGCAGCAGATATTGAAGCTGAGCAAGGAATACACGATAATAATGTCAACCCACAACATCCACCAGGCGAAGAGGCTTGCAGACTATGTGATTTACGTTTATTTGGGAAGCTTGATAGAGCATGGTCCGGCTAAAGAAATCTTCAAGAATCCGAAGCATGAGAGAACCCAAGCTTACCTGAAGGGGGAATACTACGAGGAATACACGGTAGATAGAGAAGTGGACTTGAGAGAGTTTGGAGAACCAGTCAACTACATGAAAACCAAGGAAGCATTGGACAACATGCAAGTAGGACAGGTCTTGAGACTTATCGTAAACACGAGAGAAGCCTTGAAAGACATCCCAAAAGGCCTGGAGACTGAAGGCCAGAAGATAATACACAGAAAGACTTTGAACAAAAAAGACTGGGAGATTGTGGTTAGAAAATTGGAGTAAGTTCGGTTTTCGGTTCTCAGTTCTCGGTTTTCAGGTTTTCTTTATTTAACTCTATTACTTATCCTATGGGTTTTTTCGACAAACTTTTTGGCGGTAGTGTCAGCAAGAAGGAGGTCAGTCTTTCAAACCTGGATGCCTGGTTGGACGACGAGTTTTCCAAGTTGAATGACAGGACAGTAAAGGAGACTAAGCCGTTGATTGAGGAAATTTTTGAGGTTAAAGACAGTTTAAGGAAAAGAGTTTTGGACTTGCAGGACTTGTCCTGCGAAGAATTGCCTGCGAGACTGAAGACGATAGTCAAGACGTCGAAACCCGAGTATGTTTCCTCCATGCTGGACATTCTGGATGCTATAGAATTTGACGAAAAGGCTGGCTACAAGAATATTCTGGAATTCCAGGGAAAGTTGCCTGAAATGCTGGAGAAGATTGCAAAGGCTATGGCAGGCCATGGCAGGTATCTTCCTTTCGCCTATGGGGACGCCCTTGCTGGGATAAGAAAAGATGTGAAGAACTTGATTGACCTGCACAGGAACTTGAGCAGGATGGTTGAGTCTTATGGCAGGATTACGCTGTTGGAGAAGATTAGGACTGCTAAAGGGGACTTGGAGTCAGCTGCAGTAGGTAGGAAAATAGTCAAATCAAAGGCAAATTCCCTGAAAAAAGAATTAAAAGAACTGGGCAAAGATTTGGCTGATGCTATCAGAGAGCGGGAGCAGATTCTTGCAGACAAGCAAAGTTTAGAGCTTGGAAAACAGCTGGAGGCAGACAGGCAAAAATTGGATGGCATTAAGACTACAGCATATGAGGGCTGGGCTTCCTTAGGCAGGCCCTTGCGCAAATACAAAAGGCTTGCAATGGATGAAAACAGGCTTCCGCAGTCTGATTTAAAGAACATAGACGGTTTTATGGAAAACCCTGTGGAACAGTTTCTTTCAGGCACCGGTTTCCAAGAAATACTAGAAGACATGGAGAAGGCCATAAACGAGGGCAAGATTGAAATCAAGAATCCAGAGAAGACTGTCAAGTCTATAAGAGACATCACTGCAAGCCTGAAGCCGTCTTTGATTGACGAATACAACATGCTGGCTGAAAGGAAGAAGAAGATTGAAAGCGAGCTTGAAAATTCTATTGCAAGCCGGCAGGGCAGAAAGCTGGAGGCATTGGTGGAACAACTGAAAAACAAAATTTCAGAGAAGAATGGCGAGCTTGAGACTCTGGAAAAAAAGGGCAGTGAACTAGAAGCCAGCATGAATGAAACTAGGAAACAGCTTAAAACCCAGCTTGAAGAATTCAAAATAACCCTTTTGGACAGTCAATAAAAAAGTATTATAGACAAGCCCAATGCGATAAGTTTATATGTAGTATATACTATAAGTTACTGGAGGTTGCTGTTATGCAGCCACAGCCAAAAGCCCTATGAAGTTCAGTAAAACCGCAATACTGCTGGCATTCGTCTTTTTGCTTTGCTTAGCCCAGCCTGCGTCATCTCAAGCCTGCGACAGCCATAACGTAACCGCTTACATTAACTACACAAACGGCGTCCATCCGGGAGCACTGACTGGCGGCATTAGGGACAACAACAACGGACAGATTGTGTTTGTGTCATGCAGTAACTGCAGCTACAGCAATGCCACGGGAGTTCTGACAGTAGACTTGGTTGAGTTTGACCCAGCCAACTGTTCAAACGCAGGGGATATACTAACGATTTACGCCAATGACACTTTGAACAACCTTGGCGCCACCAACGTGACCCGAAGCGCTAGTTCTCCAACAGACGCCGGCACTGTTGTGATTCAAACAGCACCAACTACCACAACCACTACGACAACCTCAACCACGACAACAACAACAACTACTACAACAA
>VGJA01000141.1 GCA_016867655.1 Candidatus Altarchaeales archaeon
GTTGAGATTCCTGAGGACCTTCAGAATTTGATAAAAAAGGCGGTCAGCTTGAGGAAGCATTTGGAAAGCCATAAAAAAGATTTTGGCAACAAGCACGGCCTTCTTTTGGTTGAGTCTAAAATCAGGAGGCTTGTCAGATACTATACGTCTGAAGGGCGTCTTCCAAGTGGTTGGCGTTATGAGCCTGAGAAGGCTAAGTTGTTGGTGTAAAAAATGAGGCATGTTGTGAAATTAAAGACAAGTTCAAGGAACAGCAGGGAGGTCTGCAGGTCACTGGACGTTGACAACGTCAGCTTGAAGGAGCTTTCAGTGGAGACGGGTCATGACGGAAATACAATAACGACAATAGTGCGGTCAAATAGCATCAAAACAATGTTGAATACAATCGATGATTTGATTCGATGCCAGATTGCAGCTGAGTCGGTGGTGAAAGATGGCTAAGGTGAAGTTGACCGGCTGGAAGCAGAAGAGGCCTTTTGTCATACAGGCGCCTGAGAAGTTTGATTTCAAGGAGCTTGGAACTACTGTGGCTGCTGACCCGAAGCTTTTGGTTGGAAGAACGTTGGGTGTTTCTCTTGCAGAGTTGACCAGCGACCGGGCCAAGCAGCATCTCATGCTTGTGTTTGAGATACATGAAGTTACAGGGGATAAGGCTCAGACCCGGTTCAAAAAGTTTATGATACACTCTGGTTACTTGAAGTCTAAGATAAGGAAGGGCATGGACAAGATAGACCACCAGAGCGATTTGAGTTTACCTGACTCTAAAATCAGGATGAAATTGACTGTCTTGACTCCGCAGAAAATCAGCCTTCCTAAGAGGAGGGACATAACGTCTAACATAGCGAGGGTTTTGAGCAAATACAGGGAGTCCAAGCTTGAGGAGTTTGTCCAGCATGTTTTGTTTGGAAAGCTTGGCACCGACATCTATAGGAGAATAAAGAAGATTTGTCCGATAAGCAGGGTGGAAGTGGTTGAAATAAAGAAGGTTTAGGTTTTGTTGTACCCCCTTGGCTGTAATCACAGGTTCTGTTATCCGTCCTTTAACCCAAATTATTCATTATTCTTATTGTTTGTTTGCTCCTTCAGCCAGCTTGTTTATTTCCTCTTCAATTTCTTTTGTGATTTTGATTGCTTTTTCTATCTGGCGTATTTCATCAATTTTTCCATGTTTTTTTCTTCTTTCAACAACTTTTCTGAATCTTTCATCCAGGTTTACATATTCGTCTTCTTCTGTTAGTTTGTCTGCTATGTAGATTATCTTCTCCTCCAGTGTCATCTCTTTTGGATGCATTACCTCAAATATGTTGGCTCCATGTCTTTCAACAGCTCTGGCAAGCTCCTCAAAACCCAGTTCTCTTAGCATAACACTGCCTTCATAATTGTGTTCTATGTCATGGGTTCTAGCGCGGCCTATGTCATGCAATAGTGCGCCAACCTTGACCAATTCTAAATCCACCTCATGTCCATTGGCCTTTATCTTCTCTGCAATCTCGACAGCCTTTTTCGAGGTGGCAATGCAGTGTCTCGCTATCTTTCCATCTCCAAAAGAATCTACAACAAGCTTTAAAGCCCTTTCATAGTCCATTCTCACGCAAAATTCCTGCAGTATTTTATGGCCTCTGGCATTTTGTCTATAACGTCTGTTGCAGTCATTGAAACATCCAATTCTTTGTATGCCCGGTCGCCTGCAAGCCCGTTTAAGAATGCGCCTGCGCAGGCGCTTTTCATCAAGTCTTTGTTCTGCGCCAGAAGGCCACCAATGACTCCAGCAAGCACGTCTCCGGTGCCGCCCACTGTCATTCCAGGGTTTCCAGTCCTGTTCAACCTGGTTGTCAAGCCGTCTGAAATAACATCAATCATCCCCTTCAAGACGACGACTGTTTTAGACTCCTTTGCAAAATCCTCCACTTGCTTTACTTTCTTTTCTTCATTAAAGTCTTCGTAAAGCCGTTTGAATTCTCCCTGATGTGGAGTAAGAATCATGTTCGGCTTCATTTTGCTTGTCTTAATCATGCTCAAGGCGTCAGCATCCACCACAACAGGCTTTTCGTTCCTCTTTAGTATCTCCAGCAACGCCTCTTTACTTTCGCTTTCAAGCCCCATGCCGTTGCCGACTACCATCGCGTCATAATTCTGCTTTAGTATGAAATCGACATCATCTTCTGTTATAAACTCCCTTGATTTCAATGGTTGTATAATCAAATTGGGGTTGAAGTGTATCCTTTCTGCAACTTCCTTTGGAACGCACAACACGCTCAAGTCTACTCCAACCCTCATGGCAGCCCAGGCTGCCAGGTATGGCGCTCCGACATAGCGGCTGCTTCCGCCAACAACCAACACTCTTCCGTAATCTCCTTTGTGCGAGTCAGGCTTTCTTTCAGGCAAAGCCAAATAAACGTCTCCTGGGCCGCAATACAACTCCGCTTCTTTTGGAATTCCAATATCCACAACAACCGCTTCCGGCGTTTTTGCAGTATGGAAAGAAATTGTCTGGTTTGCCTTGACTTTTGTGTTCCCGTTGCCAGATGGAATGTCCACTGCAAGCTTGAAGGCCTTCAAGGAATTAATCAACTCTATCATGCTTTTCACAGGCTCTCTGACTTCACCTTTGATTCCAACCCCAATTAGCGAGTCTACCGCAAGGTCGCATTCACCCAATTCTTCCTTCAGTTTGTCGCAGTCTTTGGAGTCTCTTACATACTCTACCTCAAACTTTCCATTCAATAACGCATCAAGGTTTTTCTGGCATTCTTCAGTTCTCCTACCCTCCAGTGCAAAAACCCTCACCTTTTTGCCTAATGCAAGCAGATGCCTCGCAGCCACCAAGCCGTCGCCGCCGTTGTTTCCAGTGCCTGCAAAAACAGCGACATCACTGTATTTAGAAGAAAATTTGGCAATCTCCCTGCCGGCATTTTCCATCAACTGCAGTCTGGAAACCCCAAGCCAGCTTGCATTCATGTCCAGTGCTCTGGAATCCATGGTATACTCTTAGAAGAAGACGATATTAATTGAGTTCACCTGTATGCAGCTACTTCATCACCCTTCTTGAAGGCTTTGTCATAGCTCTTCATCTCGCCCTCGCTGACAGACGGCTTCACCTTCTGGAATGCTTTTTCAAAATGCTTTTTGGAAACCTTATCTGCATTAATGTTCTCCCTCAAAGCA
>VGJA01000142.1 GCA_016867655.1 Candidatus Altarchaeales archaeon
GACGTCGTTCATCTTTCAGCTTGCACCCAAATTGCTTAAACATTCGGTAAACTCTTTTGTCTCTTTCCACCTGCAGGTTCCTTGAACGCAGCCGCATGACGTCATCCTATAGCAGGAGTATTCACTGCGCCACTCGCAAGTTGTGATAATGTCGCCTGCTTTTTCTTTTAAGGCGCAGATTTGGCCTGAACACCCGCCTACAGCGCAGTCTGAGTCTGAGGAGCATGAATCAGGCGGCTCATTCTTGCAATCAAAAACGCACTTGCCGTTTATGCAACTCCACTCTCCAAGGCACAAGAGAGGTGTGTCGCCTTGACAGTCTGAAGCCTGCTTGCATTCAACTCCGCCTTCAGGCGGGATTTCAGGTTTTTCAACGCATACTCCTCCCGCGTCAGGGTAACTGCCGTCAAGCCTGCACTGCAAGCCAGCTTCGCACATTACTCCAGCTATTCCGCCGCAGAATTCGCCCTTCTGGGCTTTAGGCTTTATGGCATACAAGGTGGTGGTAGTAGTAGGCGAGTCACTCTTGCAATTAAAAACGCACTTGCCGTTTACACAATCCCACCCGCCAATGCACATCACATAAACTTCGCCCGAACAGTCTGAAGCCTGCGTGCATTCAACAGTTTTTTCCCTGCTGGTGCAGCCCAAGTCCAAGGTCACAAAGACTAGTATCAGGCAAACAACAGGGGCATAAAGTCCTCTCATAGTAAAATACATTAAAGCGTTGTTTAAAAAGAAGCTTTGTTGTTTCGGCCCAGACCGAAAAAAACCTAGAGCAGGCTTTCCGGCTTCTCCCAGGGGTTTAGTATTCCTTCTTCTGTTATCAGGCCTGTGATGTATTTCATGGGCGTGATGTCGAAGGCCGGGTTTCTGGCTTTGGATTTGGCTGGAGTGACTCTAGTATTTTCTACGAAATGTATTTCATTCTCATCTCTTTCTTCAATCTTTATGTCTTTACCTGTTTTTGCTTTAAGGTCGAAGGTTGAGGCCGGTGCTGCAACGTAGAATGGAACGTTGTTTTCTTTAGCCAAGACTGCTTTTCCGTAGGTTCCTATTTTGTTTGCGACGTCGCCGTTGGCTGCAATACGGTCTGCGCCCACGATAACCAGGTCTACTTCGCCTTTTTTCATGAAATATCCTGCTGCGTTGTCTGCTATTACTGCGTGGTCTATGCCAGCCTGCATCAGCTCCCAGGAAGTTAGTTTTGCTCCTTGGAGTCTGGGCCTGGTCTCATCCACCCAGACGAAGAAGTTTCTGCCTTTTTGTTTTGCAATGTAGAGGGGGGCCGTTGCCGTGCCATAATCAACACACCCTAGCCAGCCTGCGTTGCAGTGCGTAAGGATTTTTGAGTTGTTTTTGATTAATTTTTCTCCGTATTCGCCTATTTTCCTGCATCTTTCTATTGATTTGTTTGCATAGCCTTCAGCCACTTCTACTGCGTTTTTTCCGTTGAAGTTTTTTTTGAAGTGTTTTATTGCGTCTTGGAGGTCGTTTGCGGTAGGCCTTGTAGTGCCTAACTCTTTTTCCGCAACATCAAGCGAAACACCAGCCAACGCGGCCTGCGCCATCCCATAACAAGCCGTGGCGCCAATCGCAGGAGCCCCCCTGACGACCATACTCCTTATAGCATCAGCAGTATCGCGGTAACCACTGCAGGAAAAAACGCTGAACTCGCGCGGAAGCTTCAGCTGGTTTATCAGCTTCACAACAGAGCCTTCCATCCAAACGGTCCTGTAATTTTCTCCTTCAACCAGCATTTCTCATTTAATTCTTTGAGTTCTGCGGTTTAAAACACGAAAAAAACGAAAACTGTAAGCAAAACCAAATGGTTTTTAAGGAGAGTCGCCAAATGGATAAGAACATTTTTCTTGGTGGTAAGATGGAAGTTTTTATAAAGAAGATAAGGTATGTCAATGAAGTGCCTGAGGAATTAACCCAAAGGGCAATCGAAGCGGGCGAACTGAAGAAAGGCAGCATCATTGGATTGGACGTGAAGTTTAAGGAATACGACGTGGAGGGGCTTATAGAGCTCAAGCTAACCAAAGAAGGCCAGGAGGGGTTGATTAAAGAGGGCAATACGATACCTGTTGAGGACTCAAGCTCAATCTACCATCTGAGAGAAGACTGGGTGGACTTTTTGGAAAACAAACTGGGGAAGCCTAAGGCGTTGCCTGAAAAGCAGGAGCCAGTCAGACTGGAAACCAGGCAGGAGTTGATTAGTATAGAACCTGAGGTTGTTGGCGAGTCGGTGAGAACGCACTTTCCGTCACACCATTAGTCTGTTGTGAGTTGAGACTGCAAGGTTTACAGCAGAATCCAAAGTTTTTCCTACTGCGATTGAACCATGGTTCACCAGCACAATGTAGTTGGATTTTTTCAAGGCCTTGACAGCCTGCCCGGCCAATTCCAAAGTGCCATAAGGATATTCCTTCTCTGTGAACACAATCTTTTTCTTCCTTGCTTTCCATGAGTTTTCCAGTATTGCAGGGTCGTGCACGTGCACTATTGCATTCACTTTGGGAAATTTTTTGTATATCAGCCAGTGCATTCTGGCTTCGGAAGAAGGCTCGTTTAGTCCAATAACATTCACAGTATTCGCCTTCAGGTCATAGTCTAAAACTTCAACCAAATCTTTTTCAGACAATTTTTCCTTGCTTACTCCGCCTGCAGTAACCAAAAAGCCTCGTCTGGTTCTCACGCTGAAGTTGCCTGGAATGCCATGCAGAAATCCAACTTTAGCCAGCTTTTTTGACGCTGCAAGCATTAAGCCTGCTTGCAGGCAATCTAAAGGCTTTCTTTCAGCAAACTCGGTCTTAAACTTCCTGCCGACGTATTCCTCAACCATAGTGAATTATCTGTTTTCAGGCAATTAAGGGGTCCTTAGAAGGAATAAATAACAGTATTCCGTAAGTATTATTACAATGCCTAGAATAGTAGACCGTGAACCTAGGGGTAAGGTAGTAGAGGATTTTGCTACGCATACCTTGATGGTCGTAAACAAGGAGGCCGACCAGATGACTCCAAACCAGAGGCTGAAGCTTAGGGAAGAGTTCAGGAGGAAACGCAAGGAAAGACAGGAGGCAGAAATAAGGGAGAGGAGGAAGATAGCCAAGGTGATAACAGGCGATGAAGCGAAGATGCTGCAACTGGAA
>VGJA01000143.1 GCA_016867655.1 Candidatus Altarchaeales archaeon
TTGCGACGTAAAGCAGGCTTACACCCAGTATGGCGGGGCGAGGCCGTTTGGAACCGCCCTGTTGATTGCCGGGTTGAACAAAGAACCACATCTCTTCGAGACAGACCCAAGCGGAGCGTTCACAGAATACACCGCAACCTCAATAGGAATGGGCAAGCGCGATGTCGAAAAAGTGTTTGAAGAACGCTACAAAGATAAGATGAATAGGAAGGATGCGATAGATTTGGCTTTAATCGGCTTGAACAGCGTTTCCGAGGGAAAGCTGAAGAAAGAAAACATTGACATGGTTGTCATAGAGCCGAAAAAGTACCTTAGGATTACGACAAACGAAATTGGGGATGAGTTAAACGGCCTGAAAAAGGAGCTTGAGGTCAAGAAGAAGAAGACAAAAGAAGGCGAAGAGGAAGAGAAGTAACTCTCCATTAATTCACGTTCAAGAACTTTCACAAAATGGTAAGTCTGGATGACGCTGTCATCGCCAGATTGAAAACCCACGGGCTGAACTTTGAGATATATGTTGACCCGGATTTGGCGTTGAGTTATAAACAGGGCGAGCAGGTTGACTTGAAGGATGTTCTGGCTGCAGAATGCGTGTTTAAGGATGCGTCAGCTGGCGACAGGGCTGCTGAAGAGTCGATGAAAAAGGCCTTAGGCGCTTCGGATTTGAATGCCGTTGCAGATGTCATACTCAAGAAGGGCGAGCTTCATCTCACGACCGAGCAGAAGAAGAACATGCTTGAAGCCCGGAGGAAGCAGATAGTCAGCATAATAGTGAGGAATGCGATAAACCCGCAGACCAAGACTCCTCATCCGCCTTCAAGAATAGAGAGTGCGATGGAGGAGGCTAAAGTCCACGTTACTTTGGACAAAAGCGCCAAAGAGCAGGTTGACAAAATCTTGAAGGCGCTTCAGCCTCTGATTCCCATAAGGTTCGAGAAGGTGCAGGTTGCTGTGAAGATTCCGGCAGCCCACACTGGAAGATTGTACAGCGTTCTAAGGGAGTACGGGGAGGTGAAGAAGGAAGAGTGGGTCGGCCAGGAGCAGTATTGTTTGGTTGAAATACCTGGCGGAGTTCAGGACGAGCTGTATGACAAATTGAACAGCCTGACTCACGGGGAAGTCAAAACAAAGTTGGTAAAATAGAGAATCAAAAATGCGCACCCTTCAAAAATACGTGAAATATGAAGTAAGAACAAGACTTAAGAACGCAATTCATAATGGGTGCGTCCAGAGAATAATATGTAAGAATTAAACTAAGAATCAAGATGTTTCATGTGAATGATAGGGAACTGTGCCTCTTTCACATAAAAATAGACTATAAAGTAAGAGTAAGACTTAAGAATAGTTTCATGGGAGGCATGTAGGGAATAAAAAGTGTTTCATGTAAAAGATAGGGAACTGGTGGTTCCAGGGCAGTTGTTGGGCATGGACGTTAGATATGAGTCAAACTGCTATGCAGAAGGCCCTAACGTATATTCATCAGTCAAGGGTATGGCCCGCGTAGACGGAGAAAGCATCTCTGTCCTGCCTTCCAAAGGCGGTTATATGCCGAAGCCAGATGACACCGTAGTCGGCATAGTCGTCGAGGAGAACATTGCAGGCTGGGTTGTGGACTTGGACACCGCATACCGTTGTTTCCTGAGAAAAGATGAGGTCAATGGCTCTAAGTTTGGAGGCCGAGACAGCCGTCCTAGAGGCAGGATGGCTTGGGGGAGGGGCAGGCGTGACGATAGGAATGTCTTCGAGCCAAGGCAGGAGGTGAAGTTCAGCATAGGCGACGTGTTGAGCGCTAAAATACTTTCTGTTGACGAAGTGTATGACGCCAACCTTGCGAGGCCTTGGAAGCTCACCGAAGGACTGGTGATTTCAGTGAACCCAAAGTGCATTCCAAGACTAATCGGGAAAAAACAGTCGATGGTGAACATGATCAAAGAAAAGACGGAATGCAAGATAGTGATAGGCCAGAACGGCTTCGTCTGGATTAAAGGAGACGACACCACGCTTGTCGTGGAAGCAGTTAGGAAAATAGAGAGGGAAGCCCAAACCCAGGGGTTGACAGACAGAATAAGTGCTATGCTGTCTGAAAGGGTTAAATCACCCCCTCGCCCCCACAGGGGACTCGGGGATGTCCCCTTCGAGGATGAGTCCCCTTTGGGGACATGCACCCATAAGGGGGTGCACCTTTGAGGGCAAAGTCCATATTGAAAGCAAGGAAGCTTCACGTTTATGAGTTGATGCAAAATGAAGAAAAACAATGACATTGTTTTGTTTAAGGACGGAAAGAGGTATGACGGAAGAAAAGCAGATGAACTAAGGCCGATAGTCATGAAAACTGGTGTGCTGAAGAGGGCCAGCGGCTCGGCCTACGTAGAGTGGGGTAAAAACAAGGTGATTGCAGGCGTTTATGGGCCGAGGCAGTTGCACCCTAAGTTCATGCAAAACCCGACGAAGGCGGTTGTGAGGTGCGTCTACAACATGGCGCCATTTTCAGTCGACGACAGGAAAAAGCCAGGGCCTGACAGGCGTTCTGTGGAGATTTCCAAGATATGTACTGAAGCATTGGAAAATGTCGTGTTGACTGAAAAATTCCCCAACGCAGTGGTTGACGTGTTCATTGAGATACTGCAGGCTGATGCTGGAACAAGGTGTGTCGGCCTTACAGCAGCATCCCTGGCTTTGGCAGACGCCGGCATTCCGATGAGGGACATGGTAGCAGCCTGCGCTGCAGGAAAAGTCCAAGGAGAAGTTGTCTTGGACTTGATGAAGGAGGAAGACAATTTTGGTGAAAGCGACCTTCCGCTGGCGGTAACGCCAAGGAAAAAGGAAATAGTCTTGCTTCAGATGGACGGAAAACTGTCTAGGGAGGAGTTCACAAAAGCATTCAACCTGGCTGTGGACGGGGCCATGCAGGTTTCTGAAATGCAGAAGAAGGCGCTTTTGGAAAGCCCAGTAGAGGTGGAAAAATGAACGTAGAATACTATCTTAGAAGGGACTACATCACAAAACTTTTGGAGGAGGGGAAGCGCGTTGACCAGAGGGCTTTTGATGAATACCGTCCGGTTGAGATAACCAAAGACTATGTGAAGGAGAAGGCAG
>VGJA01000144.1 GCA_016867655.1 Candidatus Altarchaeales archaeon
GTCTCTGGAATCCTAGCCTTCAGCGCGCTGGCTTCGGCATTGGCCTTAGCCAAATAGAACTGTATGGTCTCCTTGTTCACTATATTCGCATTGTATGAAAGGCTCAATGCTTCAGAATGCGCCTTCTGCATGAACAATTTGACTGTGTCTTTGGTGTATATGTTTGCGTTGTAAGCTAGGTTGAATGCGCTCTGGTAAGCCCTTGTTATCTTGGCTTTGGTTGAACTCTCGTTTATTGCAAGGACGTCGCCTCCATACACAACTCCTGACTCACATGCTGCATTCAGGTCAAGGCCTATTTCAAAAGGAGTTATCCCCAACCTTGCTATTATGCTTGCCGCTTCGGCCGGCACGGGGTTGCCCTGCTTCACCACAAGGCTGTCTTCAGTCACAACAATCTTTCCGCCCTGTATTTTGGCTTTTATCCCAGCTTTTTGCACGTCTCCAATAATCGGCCCGGCCGGGAAGGGCGTGTCCCCTTTTGGAACAACTATGTCGCAGGGAGCGATGCTGCCCGCTTTTGCAGGAGCCCTCGTCCTGCAGGAATTTACGAGCTTGCTTAGTTTAAACGGATTCAGGTTTGTTGTGAGAATCCCACACGAGCCTTTTATGTAGCCTTCAAGGCCCTGCATTTTGGCTTTTTCCAACGCGAGCTTGATGATGCTGTTTTTCACCATCTTCAGCTTGACATCGCCTTTAAGCTTTTTCCTAATCTGCTGGAACTGCTTTGACGGTATTCCAGTGACGCCCACAATGGCCGTAGTCTTGGCTGAATCAATATCCTTCACAAGGCTTTCAACCGTTTTTTTCTTCCAAGTTGCGACCATCTTACACTACCCTTATGGGCTTGCCCATGGTTGT
This sequence comes from Candidatus Altarchaeales archaeon, assembly GCA_016867655.1. Lineage (GTDB taxonomy): Archaea > Altiarchaeota > Altiarchaeia > IMC4 > SCGC-AAA252-I15 > VGJA01. Next base: position 862 of record VGJA01000144.1, read on the forward strand.
CTTAACGTAAATTGACGATATACTCTCTTTAGCAATCTTTTTCGTGATGTTGTCATAGATTGTCATGCCGTTTTCAGCCAAATCCTCTGGATTCATGTCTGCCGTACCGATTGGCATCTGGACTGTCGGCAGTTTTTTAGACTTCACTCTGACGCTGTTTTTGATTCTTTTTATGACCGGCTCCAGTTCGACGTTCGGCGGCACAGGCTGCGGCATCTTGCCTCTTGGAGCGAGCACGACACCCCAGTTTTTACCTATCACTACCATCAAGTCAGGTTGCGCTATGAATCCATAGCACTGTCCGGCCAGAACCCTCATCCTGCGCTTGCTTTTGGCGTATTGCTCCAACTCCTGTTTATTCAGAACGTGCTTAGAAACCTTCTTAGCCCTTAAATTCATGTCTCCGTCAGCGAAGACGCCGATTTCAACATCCCTTCCTCTTCCCTTAGGCAGGAATACGTTGAGGTTGAGCTTGTTTTCAGGCTGCTCCATGTCCAAGCCCCTGAAGTTGAAAACCAATTCTACAGTCTGCTTGAATTTTCTTTCAGACTGATTCTGCAATGCTTCAGCTACCTTCTCCTTCAAAGAATTTTTTTCCATTATGACACCCTCCTACACAGGCTTCCCGCGCCTTAATCTCTACCTGGAGATATGTAGTAAACGGGTTTTAAGTTATAGCATGTATGCCTTTAAAAATAACTTCATGAGCCTATAACACTATCGTATCTCCCCTCATTTATCTCCTTTATTGCCTCTCTAGGCCTTTTACCCTCTATGTTAACTCCAAGACTCTGGCAGGCTCCTATAGCTTCCTTTACAGCATTCTTCAGGTTGCTTGCAAGCATGGAATCCCTCTTCTTTTTCGCAATCTCAACCAACCTTTCCATAGAAATATCTCCCACAGGGGTCTTGTCTTTGGTCCCCTTCTCAATGCCCAACTCTTTTTTAATCAAAGCTGTTGTCGGAGGCATACCAATCGTTATCTCAAACTTTTTTGTGGTCGGGTCTACTGTCACCTTCACTGGAACCTTCATCCCCTTAAAGTCTGCAGTCTTCTCATTGATCTCCTTCACAACCAAAGCTGCGTTAACGCCCATTGGCGCTAGCGACGGCCCTATGGGAGGTCCTGCAGTTGCCGCCCCCCCTTCAACCAAAAAATCAACTGATTCAGCCATTTCTACCCACCTTTTTTCTCTTCTTCCTGACTCTGCCTCTCAAGAGTCTTTATGTCATCGCCTCCAACCACCACTGGTATTGGAACTGCCGCCTCAATCAACTCTACTGTGATCTCATTCTTGCTTTCGTCCACCTTTGCAACTCTAGCTCTTTCGCCCTTGAACGGGCCTGAAATCAACTCTATCAAATCACCCCTACTCACCTTGGTTACCATTGGAGTGGGCTTAATCACCTTCTCAAGCTCCTCTATCGTAATCACTCCAGCAGATTCTATGTCGCCCTTTTTCTTCAGCAGCAATCCTCTGGTCTTCGGCACCGCTCTTGCCAGGTCTTCCACAGTTCCAGGGCTGTCTGCCTCCACTAGGACGTAGCCTTTCAATGCCGTTGAATACAATACGCTGTAAACCATGCCACCTTCTTTTTCTATGGCTTCTCTTTTGTTTTTAGCTTCCCTATAGAGCAACTCGGCCACTACTCTCTCCTGCCCTGCCGTAGCCCTCACGCCATATATCTTTGAATCCATTTTACAGTATCCTTGACAACAATAATACCACAAAACCTATGAAACCCATAATCAATATCCCCGCTCCAGTAACCTTTATCGTTTCGTTGAACTCCGACTTCTTTGGCTTTCTAGTCAACACTATGATACGCCTCGCCTCGCTGAACATCTTTCTTACTTTCTCGCCAACATTCATTTTACACGTACTTCAGGCCTGTTGCGTCATAGGGCTCCTGCGCAGGTCCTTCAACCTTCTCAGCCAGCTTCTCCTCATATCCCGGTATCTTAACGCCAGACAGTATTATCAAGGTTTTTATCACGTTTCGGTCCAACTCCTCGTCTATGTGAGCGCCCCATATGATCTCTGCTTCCGAGTCAATCCTCTCTGAAATGTTTCTGACTATCAGTTCGGCCTCCTCCAATGTCATGTCCCTGCTGCCTGTGATGTCTATCAAAGCCGCTTTTGCGCTGCTTATGTCAGTGTCCAGCAATGGCGAGCTTAACGCCTTCTCGACCGATTCAACCGCCCTATCTTCAGGC
>VGJA01000145.1 GCA_016867655.1 Candidatus Altarchaeales archaeon
AGCCTGGCCTGAATATAGAAGGCTTGCGTGGGTCTTATCGCTATTATGATTGCAAAGTCGAGTTTGCAGAACGACTTTGTCTTGAGAATGCTCTAGCAGCGGGAGAAAATGGTGCTACCACGCTGAATCACGCAAGCGTAACAGATGTTATCATCGAGAATAAAACAGTTAAGGGTGTGCAGGTACAGGACACTATCTCCGGTCAAAAATACGAGGTTAAGGCACGAATAGTCGTCAACGCCGCAGGGCATTGGATGGACAAGCTTTGCAGTGTAGTGTACGGCCAGCCACGGGATATTATCAGGCGGACTAAGGGAATTCATATTCTGACAAGACGGTTGACTAATAATGCACTGGTCCTCTTTGCCAGGAGCGATGGTCGCCTATGGTTTGTGATTCCTTGGCAGAGTTATTCTCTCATCGGCACGACGGACACAGATTACTTCGGTGACCTGGATTCAATCTATGCAAGTGAAGCAGACGTAAATTACCTTTTAGCCGAAGCAAAAATGGTTTTTCCTAACCTGAATTCGAAGGATGTCCTTTACACCTATGCCGGATTGCGCTCACTTGCTCGAAAAGGTGGATCTACCTCTAACATAACTCGTGCTCATAAGCTATTAGACCACGAAAAAATCGACAAAATAAAAGGATTCATCTCTATTCTCGGAGGGAAAATTACCGGCTACCGTGCCATCGCCGAAGAGGTCACCGACTTAATCTGCACTCATCTAACAATGAGAACTACATGTCGCACGTCGTCCCGCCATTTGCCTGGTGGTGGTACTGTAACAAAAGAACAAATTGAGGAGTCTGCCCAAAAAAGCAGGCTGACAGTAGAGACAATAGAACACTTAGTTGCTCTTTATGGATCGCGGTTTCACCAGGTTTTAGAGCTCGTACAAGATGATAGCACTGGAAGGCATATTTTGTGTCCCCATTCACTTGATATTGTTGCCCAGGTGTGGCATGCCGTTCGCGAAGAAGGTGCTCTCACGATCAAAGATTTCTTACTACGACGCGGATCTTGCGGTTTTGAACGATGCCAAGGACTAGATGCCGTAGATACCGTAGCCACACATATGGGACATCTTCTTGATTGGGACGAAACAGAACGCCAGCGTCAGGCGACGATGTATCGTGAATTTGTTGCGCTAGGTCAAAGATATGGGCAAAGCGCTTCTTAGGCTTTCCTTCCGACTGATTTCAGTGCAAAAATGAAGGAAATTATCAGTACAGTAAAAAAGTGGTATAAAAACAGAATCTACCACTGTATTTATCAAAGCAGTTGAAAGGGTGTAACTTAGAAAGTAAGATCCTACATCCACCAACCGTTTTATCTAATTCAACGATTAGGTCGTTAATATTGTTTTGTTTTTTTCTGCCAGGATTTCGTGATTTTTCGCGGATTTTCGCTGCTTTTGGGGGTTGCACCAACCTTCCCAGTACCTCAAATAGCGAAGTTTTCAAACCTTTTATGTTCAGGCTCAATGGTTTGAAAACAGGTTTCAAAACCACGCTCAGATTTTCGGCAAAATTTTCGAAATAGCCACATTTTCTGCAATAAAATCTTGGATCATTCCAGGCAAAACAGGGTTTTGCCCCATCAACTATTCAGTATCAGACTTCTTAAAACACAGTCCTTTTACCAAATTGCCGTTTCTCCCACATTAAAGTGTGGGTTAATTTTTGGCGCTTGTTCACGTCGAAACTGACCACGAGTAATATGTTACGCAACAATCGCACCGTAATTATTATCAGCTCATGATAAAGAGGACACATTGTGGATTTTTGTGTAGGATTGGACTTTAACCAATTCATCGAAAAGTTCATTCTGATCTAAAAGCATAATGGGAGAAGGCACAAATTCACCTAGGAAAACATCAGCTTTTCAAAAATGACCAGTATCATATTAGTAGCAAAACTCATCTGATTTTTTATGAAGAGCTGTTATGGTTATATTGAGAGTTGGAAAGAAGACTCAAAGGTTCTGCTTATTGTCCCCTCAGCTCCACCATTTAGCTTCAGTTTTTTAACCTAAGGTATCAATAGGTAGTACAACGTTTCTTATCTCCTCGCTCGTAACTGAAACCCCAAGGTCTTTCATCTCAACAAAATAGCAATTTGAGTCCCTTGGATAATGAACGTATAATGAGATGCGATGCGTCCAGACGAAGGTAAGCCCTATTATACGGCGTATGATAAAAGGTACAAGTCGGCATACGCGCAAGGCGCCGACCATTGGTTGTACTTACCCGAATATGAAGCGACCAAGTCCGTTATCAACAAATATGTTAGCAGATACAAACTAGCTGGGAAAAAGATTGTAGATTTCGGCTGTGGAGAAGGGCTGTTTGGAATAGAGTTTGCGAAACTGGGATGCGTGTATCAAGGGTATGATGTTGCCCTTTCAGTGATAGTAAAAGCTCGCGAACTTTTATCGACGTATCCAAATGCGATAGCTGATTACCTGGATTTGGTCACCGATCCATTTCCAGGGGAAATGTTTGACGCCGGAATTGATATTGCCTGCTTACACATGTTGGTCACCGATATCGTTAGAACGAAATATCTAGGAAATGTGTTTAGAAGTTTGAAACCTGACGCTCCCATGTTTTTTGTCAACGAAGCCTGGCGTGTAGATGCTTTCAAAGGAGAGGTGTCCAGCTATGAACAATGGCTGGACATAAGTAGAGACGATGTCGATACTCCTACCGAAAGGGCGGCGGTGAAAGACGGGAAGGTTATCCCGGTAAAAATTCCTCTGATAGCCGCCAGGGCACGCACGCGAAGCGACTACGAGGAGGAGTTGAGTGCTGCTGGGTTTAGAATATCGGAAATCGTGGAATCTGAGACAAACATAAATGTCTTGGTGATAAGGGGATAACACGCTTACGTTGGTTCAGACAATTACAATCGGGCATATTGTGACTATCCTGGTAACTTGATTACAATAGTAAGATAATGTCAGGATAATAGTGTTTAAACCCAAGTGGAAGAACAACTTGAAAAATCAGGTTGAATTAAGAACCAAAAGACTTTTA
>VGJA01000146.1 GCA_016867655.1 Candidatus Altarchaeales archaeon
AAAGCCATCGGCGAAGCCTGATGGAATTTCTTTCCGGGAATTTCCTTGCCCATCCGGTAGAGTATCCCGTTTTCAGTGCCTATGATGAACTCCCTGCTTTTGGATTTTTTGCAGTAGTTTATTATGCCTTCTGTCGAGGCGATATGATCTGCCATGTCCTGAACCGCAGGCGGAGTCTCAGGATGTACGACAACCTTTGCGTTCGGATGCTCCTTCCTTGCATTCAGAACGTCTTTCAACGTTATCTGGTGATGTGTCTGGCAGACGCCCCTCTCCGGAACTGTTATCAGCCTCTTCTTGGTTCTCTTCTGCACATAATAAGTTAGATTGACGTCAGGCCCGAAGATTACTGTGTCAGATTTCACCGCATTCACAACCTTCACCGCGTTTCCAGAAGTGCAAACATAATCAGCCAAAGCCTTCTGCTCCGCATGGGTGTTGACATACAAAACCACTTCAGCGTCTGGATGCCGTTTTTTTGCTTCAATAATCTGCTGTGAAGTCAATAACATTGCCATCGGGCATAGGGCTTCTCTTGCAGGAAGCAAAACAGTTTTCTCCGGATTCAGTATTTTAGCTGTCTCGGCCATGAAGTCAACCCCGCAGAACACTATGATATCTGCCTTAGTCTTGGCTGCCTCCCTGCTAAGGCCATAGCTGTCTCCAAGGAAATCGGCGATGTCTTGGACTTCAGGGCGCTGGTAGTTGTGGCTAAGTATCACCGCGTTTCTTTCCTCCTTCAGCTTTTTTATTTCAGACTGCAGCCTGCCGTAGTCCATGGTGTCGTAATGTAAGAACAAACAGGTTTTAGGGCGCTACCTGATGTGACTTAATATTTTAACCTCCTCTTAAATAAGTACATGCCTTGCATTGTAATCGGCGTCTGCGGGAGCGTTGCGGCAGTCAGGATTCCGGAGTTGGTTAGGGAGCTGAAGCGCAAAGGCTTTGAAGTAAACTGCGTTATGACTGAAGCAGCCAAAGGCATCATACACCCCAATGTTCTGGAGTGGGCTTCGGAAAAGCCAGTTATAGAAAAGGTGACTGGAGCAGTGGAACACGTGAAGTTGTGCGGAATTGGCGGGAAGGCTGACTTGCTTTTAATCTGCCCCGCCACATCAAACACAATATCAAAAATCGCGAACGGCATAGATGACACCACTGTGACAACCTTTGCAGCAACAGCACTTGGAAGCGGAAAGAAGATTGCGATTGTGCCTGCAATGCATGAGAGCATGTACAAAAACCCTTTCGTGAAGGAGAATCTTGAAAAACTTAAGAAAGCTGGAGTGAAGATTCTTGAGCCTAAAATCGAGGAAAACAAGGTCAAGCTGATGGACAACGAAAAGATTGTGCAAGAAGTTTTGAGGCTGTTGAAATGAGTCTGAGTCTGGAGCAGGGTAGGGATTTGGTCAAGTATGCTAGAAGTGTTATTGAAGGCTATTTTGCAGGCAGAAAGCCAGAGATTCCTGAAAGTTTGAATGTGGTTTTCAAGGAAGATTCAGGCGTTTTTGTGACTCTTGAAACATATCCAAAAAACCAGCTGAGAGGGTGTATCGGTTTCCCAGAACCTATTATGCCTTTGGGAAATGCGGTAAGGCAGGCTGCCTTGGCTGCAGCCTTGGAAGACCCAAGATTTCCGCCAGTTGGAAGAGGAGAATTGGAAAAGATTGTGGTTGAGGTGTCTGTCTTAAGCAAGCCAGAGCTGGTTAAAGTAAAAGACCCCAGAGATTACGTCAAGGAGGTCAAGATTGGCAGAGACGGCTTGATTGCTGAAAAAGGACTTTACAGAGGCCTCTTGCTGCCACAAGTGCCTGTAGAATGGAAGTGGGATGCAGAAGAATTTTTGAACGAAACCTGCATGAAAGCAGGCCTAAGCCCGGACGCCTGGCTTGCTCCTGGAACAAAAATGTACAAATTCAGCGCGCAAATATTCAGCGAGAAAACTCCAAGAGGGGGAGTGTTTGAGAAGCAACTTTAATCTGTTATTTAGCCTTTTCTGAGGGCCTTTTGCCGCTGGCAAAATTAGTCAAAGCCAAACGAACTTCAGGCACAGCCACCTTACCTTCCATCACTTTCTCCAGCAGGCTTTCGTCTTCAACCCTCATTCCCCTGTAAAAGTGTATGTCAAGTATGTTTCCGCTTATTTTTCCGACCAAACTGGTTGCAGGTATGTCAAACATCCCCTTGCCCTCAGTCCTCGGTCCCGCAAGGTAGAGCGAGGCTATGCACTTGCCTCTCGCATCATTTCTCCCGCTTTCATTTGGCATTCCATCCAGATGGCCTAGTCTGGCTTCCTCATGCTCGTCCAACAGCCCAGGCCCCATGCTTCTCGGCTTCAAGGTTTCGCTTAAACCAAGCAGGTGGCCTCTGCCCTCAAGCAGAAAGTTTTTGTCAAAAACCAAGAGCCCGCCATTTTTGGTGTCCATAAGATGCCATGAATGACCATTCCCGGGCTCCTCAACTTTGGCTAGATAAAATCTCGCTTGGGCGGGTTTCAAACGCGGTTCAGCCTGTTCCAAGAGGCCTGCTGCAATGTGTTCATGAACCTCCCGAGCCCTCTCCAGAGGATTAGGAACTTCCTGCTGGATTCCACCTTTAGGCTTTGGCAGCACGACAACCGGCATGTAATGATATGAGAAGGACTGGTTTAAATGCAGTTATACTTCAACTATGACGAGACTACCATCCTTCAAACCCATCTTGCTTCTGAGATTTTCCTTGCTTATTATTTCCAATTCGTTTTTGTGGTGAGTCCGCTCTGGCATGATCAGATAACAATCCACTGCTTTTTTTCCATACTTCAATCTTATCTTCGCAATTTTTATTCCGCCGAAGCTTCTGCCTTCTTTTTCAAAGGAAGGAATTTTTTTGAATGCAAGCCTTTGCATGCCTGCAGGCATTTCCTCGACTTTGACGTTGAGAGTGCCGTAATACGGCTTGAAGCCCAGTTCTTTTTCAATCTTGTCTGCATACATTTTGATGTAGTAGGCGCCTTCCCCGATGCCTATGCTCACTTTTCCAGTTATTTCCAGCATTTTCTTC
>VGJA01000147.1 GCA_016867655.1 Candidatus Altarchaeales archaeon
GGCCTGCAAAGTTGCTTCCGCCTCCGACGCAGCCCAAGACAACGTCAGGGTATTCGCCTATCAACTCCAGTTGTTTTTTGGCTTCCAAACCTATTACAGTCTGGTGCATCAAAACGTGGTTCAAAACGCTTCCAAGCGAGTAGTGGGCGTCGTCGTGCGTTGCCGCGTCCTCAACCGCCTCAGAGATTGCGATGCCCAGGCTCCCTGGACAATCTGGGTCTTGCTCAAGAATCTTCTGCCCTGATTTCGTCTTTTTTGTCGGGCTTGGGAAAACTTCAGCGCCCCAGGTTTCCATCATGATTCTTCTGTAAGGCTTCTGCTCATAGCTGACTTTAACCATGTAGACCGTGCACTTCAAGCCAAAGAGCATTGTCGCAAAAGACAATGCTGAACCCCACTGGCCTGCGCCTGTTTCTGTTGTAAGTCTCTTTATCCCTTCCTTCATGTTGTAGTAAGCCTGCGCTACTGCAGTATTCGGCTTGTGGCTTCCGGGCGGGCTCACTCCCTCCCACTTGTAGAAAATTTTCGCCTTGGTCTTCAAAGCCTTTTCCAGCCTTGAAGCCCTGTACAACGGCGAAGGCCTCCACAATCTGTAGATGTCTCTGACTTCTTCAGGTATTTTGATGTAACGGTCCATGCTCATCTCCTGCTTGATGAGCTCCATGGGAAACAAAGGCGCCAAATCCTGCGGGCCAATAGGTTTTCCTGTTCCGGGATGCAGTGGAGGAGGCAGTGGCACAGGCAAATCCGGGTTTATGTTGTACCACTCCTTTGGTATGTCGTTTTCATCCAGAATTATTTTTGTGTTTTCCATGCTCACACCCCATTTTAGCCCATCCCAGTAGACGAGTTGCTCTCCCCAAGGCATATGCCCGAGTTGGTTATAGGTTAGTGTATTCTAGCCTACTTGGATGGGCTATTATAGAATATTTCATAATAATAGGATGGTGTATAAAAAACTTGTATTGCGCACATTTTTGTCCATGAAAACCTTGGTTGTCTACTATTCGAGGACCGGGAACACGAGAAAAGCCGGCAAAAAGATTGCAGGCATGCTTAATGCAGACGTTGAGGAGATAGTCGATTTGAAGGACAGGTCCGGGATTCTGGGATACATGCTTTCTGGCAGGGATGCCTCATTGAACAGGCAGGCTGAAATAAAGACTTCTTTTGATGCAAGTTTGTATGACCTGGTGGTTGTTGGGACTCCGGTATGGGCTTTCACAGTCTCCTCTCCAGTAAGAACCTATCTACTGCAAAACAAGGACAAGTTCAGGGAACTAGCGTTCTTTTGCACTCAAGGCGGCAGCGGCGGAAAAAGAGCGTTCAAGGCTATGGAACAGCTTTCTGGGAAAAAGCCGGCTGCGGTTTTGGAGTTGAATGAAAAAGAGGCTGTTGGCGAGAGCGGCGGCATTAAAATCAAGAAGTTTGCCGATGAGCTAAAATCTGCTTAGCCTACTTGTTTTTCCTGCAGTATTTGAGGAGTTCTTTCATGCGGTGTATCTGTATGACGTTTGTGGCGTGCTCTTTTTCAGTGTGGACTCCTGCAGTAAACAAGACCGTCTCATGCTGTTTCAGCAGTCCCTTCTTGTAGAGGAACAAGGCGGTGTTCTTGATTTTCTCCCTTGGAGGCATGTTTTTGTACATCACCGGCTTCACGCCGTAAGTCAGCCTCAGCTTTCTGTCCACCGCCTGGTTGTCTGTCACGGCTATGATGTCTTTGTTCAATCTGAATCTTGAAACCAGCCTTGCGGTGTGGCCTGAGCGCGTCAGAGTGACGATTTTGTCCACTGGAAGGTGCTGGCAGATGTCATAGACTGCTTTTCCTATCGCCATGTGGATGCTTTCAGAGCGTATGAAAGGAATCTTGCTGGACACATAGGGCTCAGCCTCCTTCAGGATTTTCGACATGGTTTCAACCACTTCCACAGGATGCTTGCCGACGCTGGTTTCCTCGCTGAGCATCACGCAGTCTGCGCCGTCTAAAACCGCGTTAGCAACATCTGAAGTCTCGGCTCTTGTCGGCCTGTTGCTCTCAACCATGCTCTTCAGCATTTCAGTCGCAACAATTACTGTCTTGCCTTTTATGTTGCATTTAACAATCATGGACTTCTGTATCAAGGGAAGCCTTTCAGTGTGGACTTCAACGCCCAGGTCGCCTCTGGCAACCATTATGGCATCTGAGACTTCCATTATTTCGTCCAAGTTCTGAAGTCCTTCATGGTTTTCAATCTTTGATATTATTCCAATGCCGCTTCTCCCCAAATGCTTTCTGAGATTGCTGACGTCCGAGGCGCTTCTCACAAAAGACAATGCGATGTAATCCACCTTCTCTTTGATGCTCATTTTTATCGCTTCCTTGTCTTTGCCGCTTAGCAGTGGAACATTCAGGTGTTTTCCGGGAAGGTTGACGCCCTTGTTGCCTTCGAAAGAACCGGGTATGAAGACTTTCAAGCCTACTTTGCCATTCCTCTTCCAGACGACTTTCGTCTTTATTAAACCGTCGTATATTGAAACAGAATCTCCTACTTTAATCTGCTTGAATATGTTGTGGCTGAAGTAGAGGTCGTCTCTCTTGCTGAAGCCAACCGGATAAACCTTCCCCCTCATCATGGCGCAGCGTCCCCTGCTTTGAATCCTGAGTTCAGGGCCTTTAATGTCAACCGCTATGGGAATGCCGGCAACAGACCTCGCGTTCCTGATCATCCTTTTGTATTCGTCAAAATTCCCGTGGGCTATGTTAATCCTTGCGACATTCATGCCTACCTTAAACATTCTTTTTAGTACTCTTCTTGACTGGGATGCCGGTCCGAGAGTGCACATCACGCTTGTTTTCTTGTCCATCTTCCTGGTTGAGTTCTTCCCAAAACGTTGTTACCTAATTTATACTATACAGTAATAAGCGGTATTTTTACCTTTGCTTCGAATAAGTTAGCGTGATGTCCAGGAAGGTTGATTTGAAGAAGATTTCTTCCAAGTGTCATTCAGCCACCTACAGCACCAGAT
>VGJA01000148.1 GCA_016867655.1 Candidatus Altarchaeales archaeon
AGATGATAAACGCGGGCGGCGTTGAACGTGGTAGCACTATACTTCTTTCCGGAGGCTGCGGTTCCGGAAAAACCATTTTTGCAATGCAAAGCGCCTACAACGCAGCCCAAAACGGAGAGAAGTCGCTATACCTGTCTTTTGAAGAAAGCCCCGAGAAGATCAGAGGCCACATGAAAAAGTCGTTCAGCTGGGATTTAGACGCCCTGGAGAAGAAGAATCTGATAGCAGTCAGAAAGGTCAACCCGATGGAGTTTCTGACCGCGCTGGGAGACTCCCCTGAGGAGGCTGTGAAGAATAATAGGATAAAGATGACTTCCAGCGAGTTGTCCATAATGGGCAAGAAGATAAACCTGCCTTTCAAGCCCGACAGAGTAATATTAGACTCTAATTCAGCGCTGTCACTGATGTTTGAAAACATCACAGGCTACAGGATTTTCCTGAAAGAGTTGATTGAATCTTTGAATGAAAACAATTCTGTGAACCTACTGGTGAGCGAGACCGAGCAGGAGCCGACAATGTACAGCAAAATCGGGATAGAAGAATTTCTCGCAGATGGTGTGATAGTGCTTTACAACCTGCGGAAGGGCCAGCTTAGGAGGAGAGCGATTGAAATCCTGAAGCTGAGGTCTTCAGACCACCTTAAGGAGATGGTGCCTTACATAATAGGCAAAGACGGCATCAAGATACTGCAGGGAGAGAACGTGTACTGACTGCAGTGGATTATTAAGATTCTAAACCAATATCCGTAGGCTATGGAATATGCCGCAAAGGTCAGAGAACTACGGGAAGAAGACAGGGAGATAAACTCGTTCATAGTATTGGACACAACTGGGGTGAACCAGCAGTCTACTGCAAAGAAAGGCGTTCTTGCAGGCAAATCTATCGCAATAAAGTCCAACATTTGTGTTGAAGGTCTTTTAGCAACATGCGCCTCGAAGACTCTTGAAAACCACATCGCCACTTTTGACGCGACTGTTGTTGAAGCTATCAAAAAAGAAGGCGGCCTTATCGTCGGCATGGCCAACATGGACGAGTTCGCCTGCGGCGCAAGCGGCGAAACTTCTTATTATGGACCAACAGACAACCCTAATGCAAAAGGCTTCATCCCAGGAGGAAGCTCTTCCGGAAGCGCTGCGGCTGTTGCATCTGGTTTTGTTGACATCGCTTTGGGCAGCGACACCGGCGGCTCAATAAGGAATCCAGCGTCGCACTGCGGCGTAGTTGGGTTTAAGCCCACCTACGGGCTTGTGTCCAGATATGGCTTGATTGACATGGCCATGAGTTTAGATCAAATTGGGCCGATAGCCAGAGACGTTGAAAACGCGGCTTTGATGCTGGATGTGATTGCAGGCCACGACTCTAAGGATGGAACGTCGCTGAAGATAGGGAAAGAAGACTGCCAGTTTTCGAGAAAACTCAACCCAAAACTCAAGGGCAGGAAGCTGGGTTATGCAGCAGAATTCGACAGACTGATAGCTGACAACGGAATAAAAAAAGTCATCCACAATGCATTGGACAAGCTTTCTAATGCAGGAGCTGAAATAGTCGAGATTTCGCTCCCAAACTTGGACAAAGCACTGCCCACTTACTATCTGAACGTGTATGTGGAATTCTTTTCTGCGACGAGAAAATATGACGGCAGACGCTATGGCCACAAAATAGAGGATGTATGCGGCGAGGAAGTGCTTCGCAGAATTCTATTGGGCAGTTACATAAGCCAGAAGGAATACAGCGGCCGCTATTACAGGAAGGCCTTGCAGGCGAGGTCTGTAATAAGAAATGAACTTTCTGAGGCGATGAAAAACGTTGACGTCATTGTAAGTCCAACTGTGCCTAAGCTGCCACACAAGATTGGAACCAAAATTGAAGACCCCAGAGTCATATACGCATACGACATTTTCACCACTCCAGTGAACCTGGCTGGACTGCCTGCGGGAAGCGTGCCAGCTGGAAAAGTGGGTGGAATACCAACAGGCCTTCAAGTGATTGGAAAACCCTTGGAGGACCAGAAGGTTTTGGATGTTCTCCATGGTTTTGAGAAAAACTGCGGCTAAGCACCTTTTAAGTATTTATTACCAAACGCGCCATATTTTACCGAAATGGTCTTAGAATCTGTCATCATACCATCCGAGATGGAAAAACACCCAAAGAGGATGCTTATCGTGGGGTTCATATATTCCACAATAGGTTTGTTTCTAGGCTTGTTCATCTTCGGCAAGTATGCAAGCCTTGCGGGGATATTCCTAACTGCAATGCCCTTGATTGTCATCATATACAGAGCAATAGAGCTTGAGGAGCAAAAAGACCTGGAGATACACGAGGAGTTTTCCCTGATGAAAGAACACAAATACATATTCTTCTTCTTCATCTTCCTCTTCATCGGCATGGTCCTGGCTTATTCCTTCTGGTTTTCCATACTGCCTTCAGGCATTGTGGAAAAAGCCTTTAGCTCCCAGATTGAGACAATAGAAGGCATCACTGGAGGGAACATAAACGTGGCAGGCTATACATACAAAGCCGCTGCACTCGAGACAATACTCGTCAACAACTTCAGAGTGTGGTTCTTCTGCATACTGTTCTCATTCCTCTATGGCGGCGGCGCGATGTTCATCCTGACCTGGAACGCGTCTGTCATAGGAGTTGCAGTAGGAAACACATTCAGGAGCATAGTATCGTCTTATGCGGGAGCGGACAAATACGAGATATTGAAAAACTACTTCACAGCATTCCCGCTCAGCCTAAGCTACATGATACACGGTATACCGGAAATTTCAGCCTACTTCCTCGGCGCATTAGGCGGCGGAATAATCTCCGTTGCTGTGATAAAGCACGAATATGACTCCAAGGAATTCAAACACGTTTTGATAGACTCACTCGATCTCCTGCTGCTGTCTGCGATAGTATTGGTCGTTGCGGCCTTGATTGAAGTCTACGTGACCCCGCTGACGCTGTGAAGCATGCTTTTATTGAACGCACTCTTAGAGTATTATAGTAGAGGATGTATT
>VGJA01000149.1 GCA_016867655.1 Candidatus Altarchaeales archaeon
TTTATGTTTTTAATTTTTAATATTTATTTAAGGAATCGAACCCTGTAGTAAAAGCCCGACTGGGGCGCTCCTTTCAAAACAACGTCGCTGCTGTCTGATCTTGTGTCTGGAAAATATTCCTCCTTTGGGATTCTACACTTACGCTAAGTGCATGCACCAGGCGGTGGTGCAGAACCCTACGGCTGAGTATTCGAACATCCAATAGTGAATTAGACTTGTCGCGTGAATTTTTGGTTTGAGGATTATTTATTTGATTTGATTCGAATGTTGTTGTTATGCATCATAGTAGGTTGGGTGAGTGGCAGCATAAGCATTCTTTCAACAGGGATAAGAAGGGTCTGGAAACCGTTACGTTAGTCGTTGTGGTAATCACGTTCCTGATGATGATTGCCGAAATCTTTTTCGGCTGGCTTACCAATTCCATGGCTTTGTTTGCCGATGGCTGGCATATGGGGACCCACGCGTTCGCATTAGGCATATCGGTTATAGCATATGCGATAGCCCGAAAACAATCTGAAAACGCTCGCTTCACGTTCGGCACTTGGAAAATAGAGATACTTGGAGCCTATACCAGCGCCTTAATCCTTGGGATGGTGGCGTTAATTATGGCTTATACTTCGGTCGAGCGTCTTCTACATCCATTGAACATTATTTACAACGAGGCTATTTTTGTGGCAATAATAGGACTTGTAGTCAACCTGGTTTGCATAGCCGTTCTCAGCAGGGGTTCAGCCTCACATGCCGATGAGCATCCTAGCCATAACGACTTGAATTTTCATTCCGCATACCTCCACGTTATAGCGGATTCAATGACGTCTGTGTTCGCCATAGTAGCATTGCTTGGGGCTAAGTTTTATAGTCTAAACTGGCTGGACCCTTTCATGGGATTGGTCGGCGCATTTTTGATAGGCCGCTGGTCGGCAATGTTATTAAAGGACTCCGCTTGGATACTGCTGGATCATCAAAACAGCTCTCCCCTCTCACGTGAAATCAAAAAGTTGATTGAATCTGACGGAGACTCAAAGGTATGCGACTTGCATCTACTACAGGTTGCGGATGAAAAATACGCAGGGATAGTTTCAATCGTAACCGGAAAGAGATATCCTGTTGAATACTACAAAAAGAAGTTAAATAAAGTCCATGAGCTTACGCATGTCACAATTGAAATAAACAAATGTAAGGTAAAACAGAATAAATACAGCCTTGATTAGTTTTGATTTTGGCATTCATTTGGTGGACAGTTCCTTGTGTAGTGCTTCTCCTTTTTTTGTTAGGTTCAGGTAGTGAGGTTTCCCTTCCGGATTGATTACTTCGATATAACCTTCGGCAATTAATAAGTCCAAATGTGCCTTTACCGTAACGTGCGTCAATCCCAAGAGGGATGCTATTTTGTTCAGGAAGATAGGTTCTTTTTTTTCTTCCGCCTGTTTCATGATTTTTATGATTTTGCGCCTCACGTCAGCACCTTTAGACCAGTAGAACAGTATAGCCTTCATTCTTTTGGGAACCTTTCCCTAATTTCCCGCATGGTCTTTGACAGGCCGTATGCGGCATATGCCAGGGATAGTGAGCCCAATACTGCTCCTGAATCCTCAAGGATTTTCAGTGTATGTTCGTCCATCATTCCTAACAGGTAGGGTATCCCTGCTAGGTGGTGTACCCCCAGGAATAATGCGGATATGAGAAGAAAAATCCAGTATTTTTCATATTTGGTCTCCCTGACCAATCTGAGCGTGTAGTATACTACAATCAAAAACGCCAGAAAGGTAATTATGTAAAACTGCGGGTAGTGCATTTTTCTCTCACCTCATAATTTATATCCTAATTAGTTATGACTGTCAGATATTTATATATACTTTAACCCTACATTATTACTACATTAATTAGGGTTTCACAATGAGTAAATCTACCCGCACACAAAATCTGACCATCCGTTTTGATAAGGTGAAAAATAAAGCCATTCTAATAGCTGCAGCATTGTGCGCTCTAAGTATACTGACATATTATCTGACTCAACATGTTCCGTCAGTTGAGTCGAGTCCGGGGCTGGTCGCTTATTGGAGTTTTGACGAAGACGGCGGCAGCATAATAAAAGACTCCGTAGATGGCCTGGAGGGAGATGTTTACGGCGCAATGTCTGAAAAAGGAAAGAAAGGGAATGCATTGTATTTCGATGGAGTGGATGATTACATCCAACTCTCTAAAAGATCTTTTGACAGAATTAGCAAACTAAGCCACGGCACCGTAGCATTCTGGTTCAAGTTTGAGTCAGTCCTAGACAAGCAGTCCATCATGCCCATATTCTACATGGGGGCGTCCGACGATAAGAAAGAGGACAATATCCTCATAATCGAGGTTGGTCACTTCAAACAGGGAAATCTGAGAACACAGGACCCGGACAACAAGAGGCTTTATTCGACCTTCATAAAGGACAACGGCCATCCATTCCTGTGCCTCGACTCTGGCAGGAACATGGAGGAGGGGGTGTGGACTCATTACGCCCTCGTCAGCGGTGAAAACGGCACCAATGTATATATCAACGGGGAGGGGATCCCTGCAAACTATAATTTCGGCGGGCTAAGCGACGCATATTTCCTCGCCGACGTACCCGACGCGGAGGTACTCATGATAGGACGCGGAAAAACCTCGTCCATGGCCACACCAGACTTCGTCTACTATAAAGGCCTCATTGACGAACTGAAGGTATATGAAAAACCGTTAACCCAGAGTGAAATAAAAGAATTGTTGTGAAAATGAAAAATAAAACTCTCTTGATAATTGCGGCATTATGCGTTGCAGTTGTATTACTTTATTATTTAACCCAACCCAAGGGTCCCGGCCCTTACGACGAATTCGCAAAGTGTTTGACTGCTAAGGGATTCTCGATGGCTGGGACAGACACATGCCCCGGCTGCAAAAAGCAAAAAGAAGCATTCGAAAGCTCATTCGAGTACATAGACTTCCACAACTGCCAGTATGAAGGACCATGGTGCAATCAAAGA
>VGJA01000150.1 GCA_016867655.1 Candidatus Altarchaeales archaeon
CTCTTTTATTGGAATACACACAATAGTTTAAACCACAATGCACAAGGTTGCTGTTTTGCCTGGGGATGGGATTGGGCAGGAGATTATGCCTGAAGCGGTTAAGGTTTTGGACAAATTGGGGGAGTTTAGTTACGTTTACGCTGATGTTGGCGGCGCTGCGATAGACAAGCATGGTAAGGCGTTGCCTGAAGAAACCCTTAAGGCTTGCAGGCAGTCTGACGCCATTTTGTTTGGAGCTGTCGGAGGTCCAAAGTGGGAGAAACTGCCGCCAGAACAACAGCCTGAAAGAGCTGCTTTGCTGCCTTTAAGAAAGATTTTCGACTTGTATGCCAACTTGAGGCCTGCAAAAATATTTAAGCCTCTTGCAGGCGCCTCCCCATTGAAGCCTGAAATCATTGGAGAAGGCATTGACATACTCATAGTGAGAGAACTTACTTCAGACGTCTATTTCGGCCAGCCTAAAGGGATTGAAGGAACAGGCGACAACAGGCGCGGGTTTGACATGATGCAGTATACTGCCAGAGAAGTCAAGAGGATTGCCAAGACAGCCTTTGAGGCCGCTTTAAAGAGAAACAAAAAAGTCACGTCAATAGACAAAGCTAACGTCCTGCACACCATGGTTTTGTGGAGAGAAACCGTTGCAGAAGTGGCTAAAAAATACCCGCAAGTAGAATTAAACAACATGTATGTAGACAACGCCAGCCAGCAGTTGGTCAAGTGGCCCCATCAGTTTGACGTAATTCTAGCTGGAAACATGTTTGGAGACATTTTGAGCGACGAAGCTGCGATAATCACTGGAAGCCTTGGAATGCTGCCCAGCGCAAGCTTGAATGAAAAAAACTTTGGCCTTTACGAGCCAGTCCACGGTTCAGCGCCAGACATTGCAGGCCAAAAGAAAGCCAACCCAATAGCACAAATACTGTCAGCAGGAATGATGCTGAAGTATTCTTTTGGCATGCAAAAAGAAGCCCAGAGAGTAGAAGACGCGGTCCTGAAGACACTGGAAGACGGCTACCGCACCGGAGACATAATGACAGAAGGCTGCCAAAAAGTCAACACACAAGAAATGGGAGACCTGATAGCTGAAAGAATTTAGATGGTTTTTTTTAAGGCAGAATGCGAGGTATTAAGCTTGCCAGTGGTCTAGTGGGACTCCTTTAGCAGTGAAACTATTTTCGTCAGCGTGTCTTTTGCATCGCCGAAGACCATCATTGTTTTTGGGTTGTAGAAGATTTCGTTGTCTTCTCCAGCGAAACCCGGTTTGAGGCTTCTCTTCAAAACCATTATCGTCTTCGCCTGGTCTGCGTTCAATATGGGCATTCCATACAAAACACTGTCTTTCTTGTATCTCGCAGCAGGGTTTACGACATCATTTGCGCCGACAATGAATGCAATATCAGTCTCAGAAAAGTCGTCGTTGATTTGCTCCATCTCGCAAAGCTGTTCATAGGGAGCATTAGCTTCAGCCAGCAATACGTTCATATGGCCAGGCATCCGTCCCGCAACAGGATGTATAGCATACCTCACTTTAATGCCTTTTTTCTCCAAAAGCTTGGTCATCTCATGGAGTATGTGCTGCGCCTGCGCGACCGCAAGCCCATAACCGGGAATGATTATAACCGAGCTGGCTCTGTCAAGCATTGCAACCGCATCCTGCGGCGTGTAATGAACAACCTGCTTTTGCTCTCCCTTAGCGCCCATGTCAATTTCCAGCCCAACTTTCCCGAACAAAACATTCCAGACGCTGCGGTTCATGGCCTTGCACATTATGTCAGTCAAGATTACTCCAGAAGCCCCTACCAATGCCCCTGAAACAATCAACACGTTGTTTGAAAGCACGAAGCCAGTCATGGCAGCTGCTACGCCAGAAAACGCATTCAAAAGCGCTATCACAGAAGGCATGTCAGCCCCGCCTATTGGTATCACAAAAAGTATTCCAAGTGCAGAAGAGATTGCGAATATCACTATGAGTTCGGTGAACGCCATGTTAGACATCGGGCTGTAGACAAAGACTGCCCCAATACCAAGAGTCAATAACAGCAGCATCACGTTGATGGCCTGCTGGAACCTGAAGACCATTGGTGCGCTCCTCATCAGACCCTGCAGTTTTGAGAAAGCTATGAAGCTTCCTGTGAAAGTCACCATCCCCACAAGAATGCTCAACACAAGAGTCGTGCTGACGTCCAATGAAGGAACAGCCGTTGTCCTCAAAAACTCGGCCAAAGCTACTATGGCAGAGGCGCCTCCTCCAAAGCCGTTCAAGGCCGCGACCATCTGCGGCATGCCGGTCATCTTCACAGTCTTGGCCAGGTAAAGGCCGATGGCGCTTCCAACAACCAAAGCAAGGATGATGTAGTGGTATTCGATTATCTGCTTTTCAAACAAAGTTGCGGCAATCGCTATGAGCATGCCCACAGCAGACCACAGATTGCCTTTTCTGGCGCTCTTCGGCGAGCTCATCATCTTCAAGCCAATCGTGAACAACACCACTGAAATCAAATAGGCAAAGTTTATCGCGTCTACGCTAAGTGAAATCACTTTTTATCCTCCTTTCTTTTGAACATTTCAAGCATTCTGTCTGTGACCATGTAGCCGCCCACAACGTTTATCATGGCAAACACGATGGCAATAAAGCCTAATACAGAGCTTAGCGTGCTGTAGCCTGCGCCTGCGCTAATCAAAGAACCTACTATGGTGATGCCTGAAATGGCGTTTGAGCCCGACATCAAAGGCGTGTGTAAGAGCGGAGGAACCCTACCGATGACTTCAATGCCTACAAAGATTCCCAAGACAAAGATATACAGCAAAACCAGAAATTCTCCTATCACTTGGACTCACCTCCAAACGTTTTTTTCACCATCTCGTTGACCAGACTGCCTTTTTCCATCACGCAACATCCAGAAGTTATCTCGTCCTTGAAGTCAAGCTTCGTGTCTTCAGACTTGTAAAGGTGTTTCACAAGGTTTACAGTATTCCTAGCATACATTTCGCTTGCATGCA
>VGJA01000151.1 GCA_016867655.1 Candidatus Altarchaeales archaeon
CGCAAGCTGAAATACAAAAACCACCGCAGGCTCCAGCCGGTCCGTTGACTCCCCTCATGGAGCAGCCTAAGGGAGAAAAGCCTCCTGCCACAGGCGGTAAACCCAGAATACTTGTAATAGACGACAGCGAGGTTATCAGAAATTTATTCCGCGACTTTTTGACAGATAAGGGATATGAAGTAACCTTGGCGTCAAACGGCAGAGAAGGATTGAGTGCTTTCAACCAAGCCCCGAAAGGCCATTTTAGCGTGGTGATATGCGACATGGAGATGCCGCAGATGAGCGGAAAAGAAGTAATCCTGGCAATAAAGCAAGCTGACCCAACTCAGAAGGTGATACTATGTTGCAGCGGCGCCACATTAAACTACTCTCTAGGACCGGAAAAAGTTCCGGCAGACGCATACTTAGACAAGCCGGTGGATCTTGACAACTTGCTGCATGCAGTCCAAGACTTGGAGAGGCAGACAATCTAGCACTAAACCAGCTTCTCTGCGTATTCAGCCAGTCCGCCGAGGCCTTCTTCACTTTAATCCCAGCACGTCATCCATTCCGTAGAAACCCTTCTTCTCTCTGATGTATTCTATTGCCTTGGGAACGCCTTCAGCGAAAGCCTCCCTGCTTTGAGCGATGTGCGTTATCTCAATTCTCTCGTTCAATGACGCAAAGATGACTGTATGCTCGCCTACAATATTTCCCGCTCTTATTGCGTGAATGCCAATGTCGCCTTCATTCCTTAAAGACTGTCCTTGCCTGCCATAGACGAAATTCCTCTGGCTCAAGCCTTGAGCTTCAGCAATAATCTGCGCAGCCTTCAAAGCCGTTCCACTAGGCGAGTCTTTCTTGAACTTGTGGTGCTTGTCAATAATCTCAATGTTATAACCTTTCAGATTTCTCGCTGCTTCCCTGCACAACTGCCAGAAGACGTTCACACCAACGCTCATGTTTGGAGACAAGACCACACCAATATCTTTCTTCTTCACAACATCCTTAATCTCGTTCAACTGTTGTTCACTGAACCCTGTGGTGCCAACCACCAAATTCAATTTCTTGCCTGCAAGCAAACCCAAATTCTGCATGAAAGCATTCGCAACCGTGAAGTCCACCACAACATCAGGCTTGCTGGAATCAAGAATTTTGGCTAAATCAGCTGCGCTACTCACATTCACCCCAATTTTCTGCAAGCCTGCCAATATGCCGACATCCTGCCCTACCTGTGGGTCGCCCTGGGCTGCGAAAGCCGCTACAATCTGCATTTTCCTCTCGATAATGCTCTTCGCAACCAGGCTTCCAGTCCTGCCCACCCCGATTAAAGCAACTTTTATCATCCTCTTTCTTAATACATATTATGGTTGACGTCTTAATAATTGCCGGCAGCACAAGCGACCAGGAAATCATAAAAAAAGTCGAAGAATCATTGGATGGGAAAGCTTCATTCAAGACTGAAGTCTGCTCAGCCCACAGAGAGCCAGACCGGCTCAAGGAAATAGTAAAAAAGAGCGACGCCAAAGTGTTCATCTGCATTGCAGGCTTGAGCGCAGCATTGCCTGGAGTAGTAGCATCGCACACGAAAAAGCCAGTCATAGGCGTTCCCGCCTCAGGCAAACTAAACGGCTTGGACGCACTATTGTCAATAGCGCAGATGCCAAAAGGAGTTCCAGTAGCGTGCGTTGGAATCGACAACGGAGTTAACGCTGGATTACTCGCACTAAGAATATTAGGCAAAGGTTAAAGGCAATTTTACTTCTTCTTTGGTTCAGATTTTTGCCCGGTTTTTATTTCCAGCAGGTCCACAATCCTCTCTATTGCTCTTAGGAATTCGATCGGCACTGCGTATACGCAGGTTTCAGACTTGTCTGAGCTTAAGTCGTTTATAGTATGAAGTGTCCTCAAGTGCAGTGCTCCGGGCGTGGCGTAAAGGTTTTTAGCAGCTTTGGCGATGTTTTCAGCTGCAACAACCTCTCCCTCAGAATTGATTATCACTGCTCTACGTTCCCTTTCAGCTTCAGCCTGCTTGGCCATCGTCCTCTTCAAAGTTTCAGGCAATTCAATATCCTGGAGTTCTATTGCAGTGACGTCAACACCCCACTGGTCGGTTTCAACGTCCACTATCTCGCGCAGTTTTTCTGCAATCTTCTGCCTTGCAGACAACAGTTCGTCAAGAGTTGCCTGCCCCGTCACGTTCCTCAAGCTGGTTTGCGCATACTTTGAAACAGCGTAAATAACGTCCTGCACTTCTATGATAGACTGGTCAGGGTCTTCAATCTGGAAGTAGACTACTGCGTTAATCATCACCGGAACGTTGTCTTTAGTCATGACTTCCTGCTTTGGAATGTCCACAGTCTTTACTCTGGTGTCCACCACAACCAGATTGTGGTATATTGGAATCAAGAAGTTGAGTCCTGGATTCCTGATGCCCTTGTACTGGCCGAAGCCGAACAACACTCCCTTCTCATACTGGTTTATGATTTTAAGGAAGCCGAAGACCATTTTAATCCACCTCCTCCACAGCGCGCAACACTTCCAAAGGCACCATGAAAACAATTTTGTTGGATTCGTCCGAGGCAACGTCGTTCAGAGACTGCAAAGTCCTCAAGTGCAACGCTCCCTTCACACAATACAAAGTCTTGGCGGCTTTCACAAGGTTTTCCGAAGCGATAACCTCTCCTTCAGCGTTTATTATCACCGCACGTTTTTCCCTTTCAGCTTCAGCCTGCTTGGCCATCGTCCTCTTCAGGCTTTCAGGAAGCTCTATGTCCTGGAGTTCAAGGGTTGTTACGTCAATACCCCAGGGATCTGTTGCGACGTCAACAATCTTCCTCAACTTTTCGGCAATCTTCTTTCTTTCAGCCAGCAGTTCGTCCAAAGTTGCGTCTCCTGCAACGTTCCTCAAGGCAGTCTGCCCATATTTCGCCACCGCATACATGTAATTTTCAACATTCAATATCGCCTTCTTCGGGTCCTTGACTTTGAAGTATATCACCGCATTGATTT
>VGJA01000152.1 GCA_016867655.1 Candidatus Altarchaeales archaeon
ACCTGCATGACACTTTTTATTTGAGCAAGCCGGCCAAGGTTGAAATCCCTGGGTTTGAGAGACTAAAGGAGAGAGTGAAGGCAACGCACGAAGATGGCTGGACCACCGGCTCAACAGGCTGGCAGTACACTTGGAATGAAAAAGAAGCTCTGAAGGTTGTGCTTAGGACGCACACCACCGCCGTCACTGCTAGATATTTAAGCACTTTGAAGAAAGAGAGTCTGCCAGCTAAGGTGTTCTGCATCGGCAAAGTATTTAGAAACGAGGCTGTGGACTACAAACACCTGCCGGAGTTCTACCAAGTTGAGGGCATTGTTGTAGACGAAAACGCAAACTTCAGAAACCTTCTCGGGATACTGAAAAGGTTTTACGACGAAATGGGCTTCAAAGTGAGGTTCAGGCCAGGCTACTTCCCATACACAGAAATGAGCGTCGAGCCTGAAATATACTTCGAGCCGAAGAAAGAGTGGATTGAGCTGGGCGGTGCAGGCATCTTCAGGCCAGAGGTCGTTAAACCGCTGTTGGGGTTTGACTGCCCTGTGCTGGCATGGGGCCTCGGCTTGGACCGTGTTGTTGCTTTGAGTTTAGGCTTGACTGACATCAGGGAGTTATACCTAAGCAACCTGGAGTGGCTTAAGTCCAGTAGAATATAGACTTTAGCATCAGGGAACCATGTCTGAGCAATTTGGAGTGTCTTAAGTCCAGCAGAATCTAGACTTCATGCTTTATCTGCAAGACTTTTTTCACCAGCTGGTGGTATCTCCCATAGGTTCCCTCCTTGATTTCCTCTATTGGAATAACCACCATGACAGGCTCCTTTCCTATGAAGTCGGCCTTCTTATACCAGCCTAAAAACTTGTCGTAGTCCTTCTTCAAGCTTGTGAACGTTTTCTCAACTCCAATGACCACGCTCTCAAGATTGCTGACCAAAAGAAACACAATCGCTGGGTAGGACAGCACGTGCTTCAAACCCTCCCTCCGGTCTTCCATACTATACTTGGGGTTGTTGAAAAAGTGGACCAAGGCCAAAACCTCATAGTCCAACTTCTTTATGTTGGGTATTCTAATCCTCTTTATTACACCCTCCACCTCAAACTTTTTCCTCATCTTGTTTATCGACTGCCTGGTCATCGAAACCTTTTTGGCTATCTCCCTGTCGTTGAGCTCAGGATACTTTACGAGTGCATACAACACCAGCTTCTCATTTTCAGTGAACTCCCTACGCTCAACATCCCTGAAGACGCTCTCCAGCGGTGACTTATCATCCTTCAGGTTTATCCTGAAATCCCGCTTCAGCAGCTGGGAGTAGTCGAAGAACCTGAGAAGCTTGGACAGCTTGAGGGGAAAGAATATGTGCCTTATCCCGTCATTTGAAAGCAGGTCATGCTTGCAGTAGGTCATATACGCATGCTCGACATACCTCATCGCTTCGGTGAAATTTGCATAAGCGCTTATGGAAACCCTCTGCGAGTCTGAAGTCTGCCTGAAAAAAACTTCCGGAAACTTTTCCAGTATCTCAGCCAAATACTTTTTTCTCACCTCATAGGTCGCAATGGGGTTGAAGCTGCCGTATCTAAAGACGAGCATCTCGCAGCCGAGCATTTCAAAGTTTGGAGCGATTATGTCTGAAAAATAGTCCTCCCTCTTGAGCTTGTTTCTTATAGCAGTTATTGTCGGCCTTTTCACAGGAATCTTCTTTGAAAGCTCGATGTCGTTTAAGTTCGGCCACCTAACAAGGCCGTATAACACCATCTTTTCCCTTTCTGTTAGTTTGGCCATGGATACACCTTAGGTATACTTTTGAGGTGGCATTTAAATACTGCCTACTTGTAGTATCACAAAGCAATGCCAGCTAGCTTTTTTAAGCCCACAGCAAGAATTAAAGCGTCAATATATGTCAAAAGGCATGCACACCTGCCGGCTGGCCGACAGGTATATATTCCATAAAAAACACAATAAAATAACAGATGAACACTGAAAAAATCATGCGCATGATAGCGCAACACATACTGGAGACGACAAACGAGCTTGACAAACGGGTGATGCAGGACTTCACAGACGAGATAAAGAAAGCCAGAAGGATATTCGTCTACGGTGCAGGACGTTCTGGCCTGGTCTCAAGGGCCTTCGCAATGCGCCTGGTGCAGCTTGGCTTAACCTCCTATGTCATAGGCGAGACAGTGACTCCAGGGCTGAAAAAAGGCGATTTGCTGATACTTGTCTCAGGCTCCGGGGAGACTAAGCTCGTGCTGAGCGTCGCAAAGACTGCAAAAGAACTGGGAGTAAAAATAGCGTCCATAACCTCCTACCCCAAGTCAACATTAGGCAAACTCTCAGACATAACCGTGCAAATCAAAGGCAAAAGCAGGGTGGACATAGAAAAAGACCACCTTAGACACCAGATAGAGGGAATACACTCCTCATTGACGCCCCTTGGAACACTGTTTGAAGACACCACGCTAATATTCCTAGACGGAGTAATAGGAAGACTCATGGTAGAGTTGAACAAAGACGAAGGGGAAATGAAAAAAAGACACGCAAGTGTGTAGGCGGTTTCCGCGGTTTTGACGGGTTTTTTCCCTTGCGGGAATCCTTCGGGACAAGTTTCCGCGGTTTCCAAGTTTTCTTTTTATGGTTTCCAAGTTTCCAGAGGTTTTCACGGTTTTTTTTTGTTTTCCGTTTTCGGTTTCCTTGGGTTTGGAGACAGAAGTTGAATATAGAAGACCGAAAACTGAAGACTGAGAACCGAAGACCGAATTATTTAAACAATGGGGTTCATTAATTTATGTGAACAAAAAAATTTTGGTTGCAGTAGTACTTTTTGCAATTCTAATGTTGATAATACTGTCAACTGCCCAAGATTCAGAGTTTGAAAATGTAAGCTCTGAGGACTTGGCTGCAATGCAGGAGGTTTTGGGTGCTTTAAATACGTCAACAGCCCTGCCTGAGAATGAAACAGATGCTATGTTGAATGAAACGATAGAGGAAT
>VGJA01000153.1 GCA_016867655.1 Candidatus Altarchaeales archaeon
AAGCGATATCAATGGTTGAGGAGAAGAAATGAAAGAGATTGCTGAAGCGTCGCACGCTATTTCAGAGGCTGTGAAGATGGCAAAGCCTGCGGTCATAGCTGCTTACCCCATCACTCCGCAGACGCACATTGTTGAAAGACTGTCTGAAATGGTTGCGAACGGAGAGTTCAAGACTGAGTACATTAATTCAGACTCCGAGTTCGCAGCGATTTCATCCTGCTTGGGTTCTTCAGCAGCCGGAGTAAGGTCTTACACTGCGACTTCTTCGCAGGGACTGGCTTTGATGAACGAAATACTCTACATTGTTTCAGGAATGAGGCTTCCCATCTGCATGACTGTCGCCAACCGCGCTTTAAGCGCGCCAATCAACATTTGGAACGACCATCAGGACACCATGAGCGTCCGGGATTGCGGCTGGATTCAGATGTTTGCCGAGACCGCACAGGAGTGTTTTGACTTGACTTTAATGCAGTTCAAGATTTCTGAAGACAAACGCGTTTTAACTCCGTCCATGGTTTGCATTGATGGATTCACTTTGACGCACGTTTACGAGCCGTTGCACGTTCCGAAACAGGAGGCTGTCGACGACTTCCTGCCGGGTTATACCCCGCAGCACGCTGTTCTTGACCCTGATTATCCGATGACTTTGGGCGCGATTGGATTCCCAAGCCATTACATGGAAATTCGTTACACTCAGAACAAAGCGATTTTGGATTCTCTTAACGTGATTAAAGAAGTCTACCAGGACTTTTCAAAGAGATTCCCGGTTGAAATCAAGAACACTCGTCCTGAAGAATACAATCACGTTGAAAGGTACAGGACTGACGATGCCGAGACCATACTGATTTCGCTTGGCTCAGTCTGCGGAACAATAAAGGATGTTGTTGATGAACTTAGAGCTAAAGGGGAGAAGGTTGGACTGCTGAAGCTGATAACTTACAGGCCTTTCCCAAAAGAATCAATCGTGAAGACTTTGAAGAACGCGAAAAATGTTGCAGTAGTTGAGAAAGCATTCTCTCCAGGATTAGGCGGAGTATTGTACAACGAGGTTGCAACATTACTGTATGAAAACCAATTGAAGCCCAAGATGAGGGATTTCATAGTAGGATTAGGTGGTAAGGACGTCACTTTAAATCACATAAGAGAGATAGTAAAGAATACAAAGGAGGATAAGGGACCAGTAGAACAGTGGATGTTCTAAATGGAGTAAAAAAACTAAGATGGTTATATACGGATTACCTGAGGAGGAGTATTTCACAGTAGGGCATAGGGCCTGCGCAGGTTGCGGAGAAGCCATAGCAGTGAGGCTTCTGACTAAAGCAGCTGGAAAGAACACGATACTGGTAGATTCTACAGGATGCATGGAAGTGATTTCAACTCCTTACCCTGAAACGTCTTGGAAGTTGCCTTGGATTCATGGCGCGTTTGAGAACAATAGTTCGATAGGTACAGGAGTTTCAGCAGCGCTTAAAATGCAGGGTAAAGATGACACTAAAGTGGTTGTCTTCGGCGGCGATGGAGCGACCTACGACATTGGTATGGGTTGCATTTCAGGAGTCTTTGAGAGAGGAGATAACATCACATACGTTTGCACTGACAACGAAGCTTACATGAACACTGGAATACAGCGTTCCGGGGCAACCCCTTTGGGAGCGTCAACAACAACTTCTCCAGACGGAAAGCAAAGCATAGGCAAACAGCAATGGAAGAAGGATATGATGCACATTCTGGCAGCTCACGGCTCTCCTTACCTTGCTCAAGCGTCAATAGGATACCTTCCAGACGCCTATCAGAAATTGAAGAAGGCAATGGAGACTCCAGGACCGACTTTCGTGAATTTGATTTGCACTTGCGTTCCAGGCTGGAGGACTGACCCGGCGCAGACTATAACAGTGGCTAAACTTGGCGTGGAAACTGGAGTGACTCCCGTGTATGAGATAATAAAGGGCAAACACACAGTCACAAGGCCTAGAGATGTGGACAAGCTAAAGCCAGTGGAAGAATACTTGAAATTACAGGGCAGGTTCAAACACATTCTTAAGCCTGAAAACAAAACTCAGCTGGACTTGATACAAAAGCAGGTTAAGGAAAACCTTGCGCTGCTTTTGGAGTATGAAAGCAAAGGCCTGTAAGCCAGTAAGGGTTTTTATATACACCATGGTCTTATAATATATACCCCATTTAAATAACTTCTATGTGTTTTTACTTGGAGGCAATTCAATGGAATCTCTCGTGAAAGAGGCGTTAAGCCAGGCAAACAGAAAAGCTCAAAGAAAAACCGAGGTAAGGAGGGTTGACGTGAAGGGCTCGAACTCAGATGAAGAACTGAGGGAGATTGTTGAAGGAATTAGAACCTCGATAAAGGTGATTGGTGCTGGAGGAGCTGGAAGCAACACCATTGAAAGACTAACTGAGATGGGTTTGGAAGGGGGAGACATAATTGCTGTAAACACTGATGCACTACACTTGCTCTACTGCAGGGCTCCGGTGAAAGTCTTGATTGGAGCAGGGTTGACTGGCGGCGTCGGCGCCGGAAACAACCCAGAAGTGGGGGAGAAGTGCGCTGAAGCTGACATAGAAAAGATTGCTGAAGTTTTGAATGGCGCAGACATGGTGTTCGCCACATGCGGTCTGGGAGGAGGGACTGGAACAGGAAGTATTCCGGTTGTTGCACAGGTGGCAAAAGACATTCAGGCGCTTACAATAGCAATCGTGACCTTGCCTTTTACTGTGGAGGGGAAGGTGAGGGCTGCGAATGCTTTGAGAGGTTTAAGAAAGCTCAGAAAGTATGCTGATACTGTTATTGTGATACCAAATGATAAACTTCTTGAGATTGTTCCAAACCTGCCGTTGAATGCTGCATTTAAGGTGGCTGACGAAATTCTTGCAAACTCTGTGAAAGGCATAACAGAGGCTGTGACAAAACCGGGTTTGGTTAACGTGGATTTCGCTGACGTCAGGACGATAATGAAGGAGGGTGGAA